>JAJYTI010000211.1 GCA_021793135.1 Bacteroidota bacterium | reverse complement strand
TTCATAGTAGCATAGGTCACTTTGTAAGTGCTGCAAGCGTTTATTGGAGGAGTGTAGTTATTAGATAATTCGGCCATTTGTTGTAATAATCTTCCCTGTTCATCATGTTCATGAATCATCATATTCACTGGGTTTTCAACGGTTCCAAAATGTGGAACAGTAATCTTTGAACTTGACTTTTTTGTTTTTATCATTTTTCTAATGAAAGGGAAAAGTACAAGTTCTTCCTTTTTCATATGCGAAGCCATTTCTCCGGCACTAATGTCAAATATCTTTTGAATTTCAATCAATTCAGGATTCTCCTTTCCATGAACTTCCACAAGTTTTTCTAAAAGATGTTTTAATTCAGTTATTTTTGCCTCTGTATAACGATGATGTGTTTTTTCTATATAATCAGCAAGTAAATCTAACGGCCATGACTGAAAATCATCTCCAGAAGTAGTATCCTCTTTTTTAACAGCTTCTAATTGAGAAAGTATTTCTTGTGTGTTAAGGTTTAATTCCTTTGTGGCTTCAGCAATACTTCTATTTCCTTTACAACAGAAATCAATTCCATTTTGTTTGAATATGGATGCCATTCGATAATCATCGGCTACTAATTGCCCTATATTCGCATTTTCTGTGATTCGCATAATTTGAGTGTTATTTCTCTCCCCAGTTTGCTATTTCAGATTCTGACCATAATTCTGGGAAAAATTTACGTTGTTGGTATTTAGGGTGTAGGTATTTTTTCCATTCACTTCCTCCTGTAGCAGCTTTTGTTTCTCCTTTTCGATCTAAATAAAATTGTGCTGTCTCTAGATGAACCATTGGCCAAGCAACATTATAGTGGTAATCAAATTCTTTTAATTTGTCTTTTAACTCTTTGGAAGGATTCATTTTATTCGCTTTTTCTTCTAGCGTATTACCTTGCATTTTCTTTGCTAGACTTATAAAGCTTTCTTCGTATTTTTCTTCAAATTGACGAAGAGTAAGAGATTTTTTCCCTGTTTTTCTATTATATCCAGCATCTTTCCAATAGATATTATCAAAGAAATCTTCTATGCTTGGACTTTCTGGTAATCGAGTTCTACCGCGTTCATTTATCAAGTTATCTAGACGAGTGCAATAAAGTTCTAAATATCGAAATTGAGCAGATTGAAAACCACTAGCTGGAGTTAGTGTGCTTCGGAAAATGTTATAGTCATCATAATCCATTCCAGAACGCATGACGTCGAAAGAGGTAATAAGCATATCCGTATAACGGATTAATCGATTGAGTTTGTCTATCCAAATTTGTTCAGATAAACTTTCTTCTACCAATTGCTTTAATTCATGAATCATCATTTTTAGTACAAGTTCCGTTACTTGATGATACATTACAAAAATAGCTTCGTCTTTAAAGTCTGTTCGGGTTTTTTGTAAAGTAAGCAAGGTGTCTACTTGTATGTAATCCCAATAATTTATTGGTTTTGCTTGAAGCAATCCATTTAAGTAAGTGTTAGGGTTTTCTCCTAGATTTTGATACTTTTCTTTTATCTTATCAACGATTTTTTCTGTGCTCATGCTCTGAATATTTTTTTAGTCGAATTCATTCGACTTTGATATTTTGTACATATAATTTGATTAGCACAAAATACAGAATGCTTTTAGCTTTTCAAAGGTATTTTTACATAACTAAGTGAAAAATTCATAATTAGTTATCAACGTCTTTTCTTTTGTTAAGCTTAAGTTGTTTTTGATGAATATTGTGTTTTGTTTTCTTGTGTTAATATAATGGAATAGCATCATTGTCTCTAAGGTATCTTATTTTAGATAAGAACATTTCCGCCATTCTTTGACCTTGCCAAATAGCTCTTTCTGCTTTTTCACCTTCAAAATGCGTTGTAACTGTTTCGGTCCATAATTTTAACCAACGTTCAAAATGTTCTAATTCTACTGGTAAAACAGCATGTGGTGGAAAAGGAGTGCCTCTATAGGTATGCTCTCCTAAGAGAACTGTTTGCCAAAAGGTGTACATTTTATTCAAGTGTTGTGGCCAACGATCTTGAATAATTTCATTAAAAATATTTTTTAGCAGTTCATCTTGTCGCACTTTGCCATAAAATTCATCGACAAGAAGTTTAATATCCTCTATATTTTCTATTTCTTTTATTTTATTCATTATACAAAAGATTTATATAAGTCTGGGGTTAAGTACATTATAAAGTAATATATACCAAACACAACAAATAAAATAATTAACACCCACAGCCAAGTAGGAATACCTTTCGGTGTTTCTGATCCCACTACTTTAAAGTAATCTATCTTATCGCTTCCGTATGCATTTATTGTAATTGGTATTTGTTCATTTATTACTTCATTCTTTTTAAGACCTACTACATCAATAGAAGGACCATTACGAACCACAAAAGGTATTTTTCGAATGCCCTCTACATCGTTTGTAGAGGTAGCTACAATTTTTAATTGATGTTCGCCATCGGGTATTTTTGTAGTGTCCAATACAAATTTAACTGGGGATGCAAACTCAGCGAATGGAGCAGGATCATCGTCTAAGAAGACCTTTATTCTTTGCTTTCTTTCCATAGCCATATAGTTTAATCTACTACGATATTTTTAATATGATCGGGAGCCGATTCCTTAGGTTTTACCAAGAATTTTATGCTAAAAAATAGTGTGAATCCTACAATGATTATTGCACTCCATGTAATAATGTAATCCATATTACCTTGTGGACCGATTCCGTGAACATAACCTTGCATTTCTTCAGATGTTCTGCGGTTACATACATCGCATGCTAGTAGTCTTGCTGGCATCCCAACTAGCATAAGGATTAGTATAATTATTAATCGTTTCATTTTGGTTTAGTTTTTAGTTGGGTTTATGGGCTTTTACTTCCAATAATTATTGGCTTTAGCCACTGTCTGGAACTCTAATGCTACCACATTAGCAGAACTAATGAGTTGTGCAGTATCTTCTGCATAGTCGTCACGAAGTTTTTTACGAACTTCAGGATCTCTTTGAATGGCAGCGATAGTTTTTCTTGCCATTTTCATTGCTAATTCTCGTCCTTCTTGAGGTGTCGCGGTTATTAATGTGTCTAACCAAATTTCATTGTCTGCCATAATTGTATTGTTTTTATTGATTTAAATTAGCTAAATAGTCTCTTACTTTTTTCACATCTTCAGGGGTGATTTCTGGTGCCGTATTTCCCCAACTATTTCGTTCATGTGTTGCAATAGCTGCAATTTCCTCATCGCTTAAAATATCTGCGAAGCCTACCATTACACCATATTCTGGTCTTGCATCATAACCATCTAAAATTATTTCTAAAAACAATTGAATATCATCTCCAGTAACAATTTTACTACCTGCAAGTGGTGGGAAAGCTCCCGCTAATCCTGTACCATCAGGCTGATGGCAAGCAGCGCAATTGCTAGCATATAATGCAGCTCCATCCAATCCAGTTGATGATTGTCCATCTCCAGATGATACACTCGGTTTTTCTTTAGCAGGAATAAAGTCCATAGTTGGTTCCCCATTAATATCGGCTTGTTTTAATGATATTAGGTAGGCTGTTAAGTGAAGTGCTTGTTCTGTTGCCAC
>JAJYTI010000210.1 GCA_021793135.1 Bacteroidota bacterium | reverse complement strand
GATGCAATGTCATACCCACTGCCGCCAAAGCTTTTTTCCAATAACTCGTATGCATCGATATTCGCCCATGATGCAATATTGTTAATCAAAGTAGAGGAGCTCCCTAATCCCCAATTTCTAGGGAATTCCAAGAAGGTTTCGCAGACCAAGGCTTTCTTATCAAAAAAGTTTGGTTTTTTTTGATATACAAAATGTAATATTTTTTGAAGTGTTTGTAATGTATTGGTTGGCTTGTTATTTGGTTCTTCTTTTATAAATTCTGGGGTAAAGTACGAAGTAAACCATGTATTGCCTTCTATATCATAACTCTCCCATACAATTCCTTCTTTTTTGCCAGTACTTACTTTTAAGGTTTGTCCGAATTTACATGGTACAGCTAAAGCATCTGCACCATCCAATACAAAGTATTCTGCAGTTAAAAGTAGTTTGCCGTGACTGTAAAATATCTTTTCCAAACTAGGCGTTTTTTTCCAAGAACTCTTTAACAGCTTTAACCGATACGGTTTTATCTTTAAAATACACCTCAGCAGCAGCTTTTTGCGACTCGTTTGCACCAAATTGATTGAGAATATTAGCTAAGTGCATTTTCATGTGTCCCTTCTGGATTCCTGTAGTAACCAATGAACGCAATGCAGCAAAGTTTTGGGCAAGTCCGGCTACCGCAGTAATTTCCATCAATTCTCTTGCGGTTGGTTTACCTAATAAGTTAAGTGCAAAACGTACCATAGGATGTAAAGAGGTCAATCCACCTACGGTTCCTAATGCTAAGGGGACATCTATCCAAAAACGGAATTCGTCTCTTTCTATACTTGCATGGGTTAGACTAGTGTATTTACCACCTTTACAAGCATAAGCATGCACACCTGCTTCTATAGCTCTAAAGTCGTTCCCGGTGGCAAGAACTACAGCGTCTATTCCGTTCATTATTCCTTTGTTGTGTGTTACCGCACGTCTAGGTTCTACTTCGGCAATATTTACAGCACGTGTCAATCTTCTAGCAAATTCTTCTCCAGTCAATTCTCCATGTGCTAAATCTGCAATTTTGCAACGGACTTCTGCTCGCACTAGACATTCTGGAACGTAATTGGAAAGAATACTCATTTCTACATATGGGAATGCATCTTGCGCAATAAAAGAAGTATGCTTTTCTGCTAATTTTTCGAATGCATCAGCAATAGCCTCTAAGCAACTATTGATAAAATTAGCTCCCATTGCATCTAGAGTTTCAAAACTAGCGTGCAATTGGTAATAGTCTTTTAGCTCTGTGGTACTATCTATCAATTTTAAATCTAATAACCCACCTCCTCGTGCTTTCATGTTTTTTTGAATCTCAGAAATAGCATCGATAAATTCTGACTTATGTGTTTCAAAAAATTGCTGTAGGTCTTCTTTATTTCCGGAATAGGTGATATGAATTTGGCCATTTTTGGTACTAGACAATACTTCTGCGCGGAATCCACCACGGTCTAACCAAAACTTAGCGGCATTTGAAGCAGCAGCCACTACGGAACTCTCCTCAATAGCCATTGGTATGGCTAAAAGTTTTCCATTTATTTTAAAGTTAGGAGCGATTCCAAGTGGTAAATAAAAATTGGAAACCGTATTCTCTATAAACTCATCGTGTAGCTCCTGAATTTCCACATCGGAGTGCCAATACGACTCTAAAACAGATAGGGTGTCTGCATCTTCTTGAAAATAATGCTTGCGAAGCCATTCGATCTTTTCTTGCTTTGATTTTTTATAAAAACCGGAAATAGGGTTGTTCATAAACTTTGGTATGTAGTTATTGTTGCAAAGATAAGGAATAGTTTGAAGTTGACCGGTAGTTCTCTCCATCTAGTCTAATGCAAATGGGGTCTTATAATTACTAATCCATTAGGAAAATTCGCTTTGATATTTATCTTGCTAATTAATTAGTAATAAAATGTCCCTTATTGGAGTGATAGAGTGCTTTTTGGTTTTTTAATACGTATTCTTAAAACACCTCTGCTAATCTATAAACTGCTAATAAAACTATATTCCTAGCAAGGGTTTATTAACTAAATTAAAAGATATGTTTATTAATACGCTTTCTGTTTTCCCAATTTTTAGAATTTATGACAGCTTTTAAAAGTTTGTTAGGTGCTATTAATTCAGCTTAAAAGCCTACAATTAACATGAAAAATGGATGAGGTTTGCGGTTTTTTTAGTAAACTTGACATTGTATTTATTTTAACATTTGGAAATATGCGGTTAAAATTGCTTGTTTTTGCTTTTATTTTGAGTTTAACTTCTCTGTTTGCACAACAAAAACAGCTTGAAATGGAAGAGATTTGGGATGGTACTTTTCAGACCAAATCTTTATTTAGATTACATTCTTTGCAGAATGGAAAAGAATATACCGTAATGCAGTATGGTGCAAATGGTAGGACCATAGATGTTTTCGATTACGAAACAGGTAATAAGGTTAGAAGCTTATTAAATACTTCGGATTACCCAGAATTGCAATCCCTATTCCAATACAGTTTTAGTCCAGATGAGTCTTTATTGCTTTTAGGTACCGATATGCAACCGATATATCGTCGTTCCGTACTAGCGGTTTACTATGTATTGGATATAGAAACTGGTGAGCTGTATAAAATAGAAGCTGACAAAATTCAAGAACCTCATTTTTCTCCAGATGCATCAAAGATTGCCTATGCTAAAGACAATGATTTGTTTATCTGGGATTTGAAAACACAAACTACAATTCCAGTAACTGAAGATGGAGAGAAAAATCATATAATTAATGGGATAGCCGATTGGGTTTATGAAGAGGAGTTTGCTATAGTGCGTATGTTTGATTGGAGTAAAGATGGGAACTATCTTGCATATGTGCGTTTTGATGAAAGCAACGTGCCAGAATTCTCTATGGATATTTATGGACAAGACTTATATCAAACACAACAAACTTTTAAATATCCAAAAGCTGGAGAGGATAATTCCGAAGTGAGTTTGCATATCTATTCGTTAGCTGATAAGAGTTCGAAGGCTATCGATTTTTCTAATCTAGAAACTAATTATTACATCCCGCGTTTGCAGTGGACCAAAGATGCACATAATCTTGCGGTGCAATTGACTAATAGACATCAAAATATATTGGATTTGGTATATGTAAATCCAGAAACATCAGAATATACAAAAATACTTCGCGAAGAGGATGAAGCTTATATAGACGTAACAGACGATTGGACTTTTATGGATGATGGAAGTTTTTTCTGGACCAGCGAACGAGATGGATGGAATCACCTATATCATTATGATAGAAATGGTAAATTATTAAAACAAGTAACTAAAGGAGATTGGGATGTTACAAGTTTTTATGGTTTAGATGCAAAAAGAAAAACGCTTTACTACCAAAGCACCGAAAATGGTTCCATTTTCCGAGATGTATATAGTATTAAAACTAACGGAAAAAGTAAGAAACAACTTTCTGATATAGAAGGAACAAATGCTGCTTCGTTTAGTGCGGATATGAGTTTATATATCAATACACATTCAAGTAGTAAATCACCTGCAACTTATACTTTACATCAATCGGCTAACGGTAAAAAGCTTCGTACGATTCTAGATAG
>JAJYTI010000209.1 GCA_021793135.1 Bacteroidota bacterium | reverse complement strand
AGATGGAAAGTACAAAATGGGTCCAGTTTGGGATTTTGATTGGGCTTTTGGTTATAACTCACAAACAAATACGCATTTCAATAATCCAAATCAGAGTTTATTGTTAGGAGGAGATATGATAGGAGATGTGTTTTTTTCTAGAATTATGGAAGATCCTGTGGTCCAGACCAGATATAAGGAACGTTGGGAAGAATTTAAAAATGAAAAATATGCAGAGCTTATAACTTATATTATGGATTATGCCGAGACTATTAGCGAATCTTATGATTTGGATTATGCAGTTTGGGGACAAGGAGTGGGAAGTGCAGATTTAGCAGCACAACAACTTATAGATTGGCTAGATCAGCGTGTGCAATATATGGACGCATATGTAGCCGATTTTTAAATGAAAAACAAAGCTTGTTGTCAATGTTGATAACAAGCTTTGTTTTATTTATCCGATTTTTATTCCTAAAGAATATTCTGTTTAGTCTATTTTTATAGACGCTATAATTTCTTTTGCTGGTATAAGCCCTGAATGTCTCCAAATAGACTTTCCATTATTAAAGAGGATTAAATAAGGAATACTTCTAACTCTAAAAGCAGCAGCTATTTGAGGGTTTTTGTCAATATCTATTTCTAGGAAATTAATTTTATTTCCTATTTTATCTAAAAGCTCCGCTATAATCGGAGTCATAGTTTGGCAAGTGCCGCACCAGTCTGCATGGAAACTTAATAAGGTTGGTTTGCTATTATTAATATGGTTTCCTGATACATGCATTTCTGTTAATTTTGAACAGGATATCCTATTTCGTTTAGTCTAGCAACTATATGCTCTTTAGAGGTAGTGCTGCTTACGGTAATTTCTTGTGTAGCTTTGTTTACCTCAACACTTTCTACTCCGCTTATTTTTTTTAATTCAGTTTTTATTGTGTCTACACATCCATCGCAAGAAATATTACTTGCAGTTATTTTGTATGTCATGTTATATAGTATTTAATTAATTTTTTTGGCTAGAATTCTTAACACATTAGATTTACCTACATGGTGCTCACCTTCTTCGAGTTTTGTACTGGTTTCTTCTAATACTATGAACTCAAAGTTATTAAAATCTTCTTTCAATTCTTCTAAATTATATAGTAAATCAATGTTTTTAGGGCCTCCAGCCTTAGGGTTTGTTTGCTGATTTTTTATATGTGCTTGTGAAAATGCTTCTAAAATAATGTGACCACCTTTTTTAAGATACTTTGAAAGTTTTTGATGATAAGCTCTGCGAACATTTTTATGGAAATGAGCAAACACTAATACAATAGCATCAAAACTCTCTTCTTTATAGTTGACTTTTTCAACATCATTAATTTGATAGTCTATACTTAGGTTTTTTGTTTTAGCAAGTTCCATGGCTTTATTTTTTCCAGAAATACTTGGATCAAAAGCATAAACATCCCATCCTTTGGTTGCTGCATAAACAGCATTTCTACCTTCGCCTTCAGCTGGAAATAAAATACATCCAGGTTTTAATTTATCCAAAACTTTTTTCACGTACTTATTAGGTTCTTTTCCGTAGATGTATTCTTTAGAGGAAAATTTTTCATCCCAAAATTTTGCGATATCTTTTGCCATGTTGGTTGTTTTATACAAAGTAAAGAATAACTGGTGCGTATATAGGTAACTCTAGTTACGTAGTAAATCGTTTTTAGTGTGTTTTATCTTTAAGATAAAAACAATTCCTTCCATAATCTATTACAGCTCGATGTTTTTTTAAGAAATCGGCTCCAAGAATTCCATCGACAGGATCTTCTTCAGCTTCGCTTAAAGCAATATTGATGTGTGAAAGATCAAACAGAACTAGAGCAATATTTCGATCTACCCAAGATCCGATTTGTAAATCATTCTTATGAGAAAATTCTGTTTCCATGCCTATGCTTCCAGCGCCAGCTGCCATTACATTGCTTTTTTCATGTATAATGTCGAAATGTAAAGCCCTTTTTATATCAATGCAGGTAGTAGATGCACCCGTGTCTAATATTAATCTTGCATCTTTTCCATGGATTTTGGCCCGAACTAAATAATGTGTAGAGTTTAACTTCTTTAAAGGTATGCGATAAAATCCTTTTTTCTCTAATAATGTGCGCAGCTCCATTTTTTTTATTGTAAATATACGTAACTAAATATGTAGCTTTGCAATTATGTTTATAGATACACACACACATTTTTATAGCGAAGAGTTCGATGAAGATCGAGAAGAATGCATTAAACGCGCCAATGCACTTGGTGTAAGTCACTTTATTTTGCCAGCAATAGATTCCGAATCTATCGAAGCAATGGAGCGTATGCATCAACAATATCCAAATAAAACTTCATTAATGGCAGGCTTGCATCCAGTATATGTAAAGCCAGAGACATATAAGCAAGAATTAGAAATTGTTGCTAGGCAATTAAAAAATAATCCTCAGAAATATGTTGCGGTCGGGGAGATTGGAATTGACTTACATTGGGATAAAACTACTTTAGATATTCAGAAAGAAGCTTTTCGTACTCAAATTCGTTGGGCAAAGGAATATAATCTGCCCATAGTTATTCATTGTCGAAAAGGTTTTGATGAGGTTTTTCAAGTTTTGGAAGAGGAGGTAAATACCATTGAAGGAGTCTTTCATTGTTTTGGAGGAACATTAGATCAAGCTAATAGAGCAATCCGTTTAGGAATGAAATTAGGAATCGGTGGGGTAGTTACTTTTAAAAATGCCAAACTTGCTATGGTAGTGCAACAGTTACCATTAGATGTATTAGTTCTAGAGACCGATGCACCTTACTTGGCGCCTGTTCCATATAGAGGTAAACGAAACGAGAGTAGTTATATACCTCACATCGCAGAGAAAATTGCCGAACTTCATAATTGTTCTGTCCAAAAAGTAGCAGAAGTGACCACGAGAACTGCTAAAGAAGTTTTCAAATTGTCTATATAATATAATTAGCTAGTAGTTTAAAAATAGTATGGAGAAAAAAGCAAATATTCTTTTGATTTATACCGGAGGTACTATTGGTATGATTAAAGATTTTAAAACAGGTGCTTTACGAGCATTTGATTTTGATGATTTATTAAAACACATACCTGAGTTAAAAATCCTGGATTGTAAAATTGCAACTACTAGTTTCGAGGTGCCAATTGATAGTTCTAGTATAGATCCAGAACATTGGCGAATGCTAGCAGATATTATTGAAGAGAACTATGCTGCATACGATGGGTTTGTAGTGCTTCATGGTAGTGATACTATGTCGTATACCGCATCGGCTATAAGTTTCATGTTGGAAAATTTATCCAAACCTGTAATTTTTACTGGATCTCAATTGCCAATAGGAGATTTGCGTACAGACGCAAAAGAGAATTTAATTACATCTATACAATTAGCATCTCTTCGCGATGGTGACAAGCCGAAAATTACCGAAGTATGTTTGTATTTTGAATATAAGTTATACCGTGGTAACCGTACCTCTAAAATTCATGCCGAGCATTTTGAAGCCTTTTCTTCATATAATTATCCTCCATTAGCTAAGAGCGGTGTGCATTTAGTAGTGAATAAGGAAGCTTTGCTGCCTAAGCCAAAAGTAAATAGACAGA
>JAJYTI010000014.1 GCA_021793135.1 Bacteroidota bacterium | reverse complement strand
ATCAATCTCTGTAATAATATCGTCTAGTACATTTATAGGAGTATGGGGGTTAATTGCCACTCCAGCTTTCATCCCTTTTGCTTTTATAGCTTGTAGTGTTCTATGTAAATGCGTGCAGGCTTCATAATGTACGGTAAGTATCTCTGCACCTAAATCTGCAAAAGTGTCGATATATCGATCTGGGTTTACAATCATTAAATGTACATCTAACGTTTTATTGGTATGTTTCCCAATTGCTTTCAGCACTGGCATTCCAAAAGAGATGTTTGGCACAAATACGCCATCCATAATGTCTATATGAAGCCATTGTGCTTTACTTTCGTTAAATAGTTTGATATCACGCTCTAGATTAGCAAAATCTGCAGCTAATAGAGAAGGGGAGATTATTTTGGTGCTCATGGTATATTTTTTATACAAAATTAATCATTTTAAATAGGGGATAAAAAAACCGCGTTGATTTAGATTTCAACGCGGTTCTTAAGTATTATAAAAGATAATGATTAATCTTTTTTATGGTTTCTATTTCCTCCTCCTTTATTGTTATTGTTACGTTTAACAAAATCAGGTTTAGGACTTAATGCTTTAAGAGAAACTTTATCTTTTTTGGTTTTTGGATCTACTCCGAAATATTTAATATCGATAACGTCTCCCAATGAAACAACATCGGTAACGTTTTCTGTGCGTTCCCAAGCAAGTTCCGAGATGTGAAGTAATACTTCATTTCCTGGAGCTTCTGTATATTCTACTACAGCACCAAAATCTAGAAGCTTAATAACTTTAACCTCGTAGATACTTCCTTTTTCAGGTTCAAAGGTAAGTGAATCAAGCTTTTTAAGTACTTTATCAATTCCTTCTTGGCTAGTACCTAATATTTCTACTACACCCATATCGTCTTCTTCATTGATAACAATAGTGGTATCGGTAGTTTTTTGTAATTCTTGAATGTTTTTACCACCAGGTCCTATAAGTGCTCCAATATAATCACCAGGAATAGTGCGAGTAACAATCTTAGGTGCATGTGCTTTTACATTTTCTTTTGGCTCAGTAATACTTTCCGCCATTTTCCCTAATATGTGTATTCTACCATCTTTTGCTTGGTGAAGTGCTTTGGTAAGAATCTCATAGCTTAATCCTTTGATTTTTATATCCATTTGGCAAGCAGTGATTCCATCTTCGGTACCGGTAATTTTAAAGTCCATATCTCCTAAGTGGTCTTCGTCACCTAAGATATCACTTAATACTGCGAAATCTTTACCATCGGTAATCAATCCCATTGCGATTCCACTTACGGGTTTCTTAAGTTGAATACCAGCATCGAATAAAGCCATAGAACCACTACAAACAGAAGCCATAGACGATGAACCGTTAGATTCTAAGATCTCACATACTACACGTACGGTATATGGGCAATCTTCTGGCATCATTTTCTTAAGTGCACGTTGTGCAAGGTTACCGTGTCCTATCTCACGTCTTGAAGTTCCTCTAAGTGGTCTCGCTTCTCCAGTAGAGAAAGGAGGGAAGTTATAGTGTAAATAGAAGTTTTCTTCTGATTGTAATGTAGGTAAATCAATAACGTTCGATTCTCTAGAAGTACCTAGAGTAACGGTTGCTAATGCTTGTGTTTCTCCTCTAGTAAATATAGAAGATCCATGGGTAGAAGGTAAGTAATCAACTTCTGTCCAAATATTACGGATTTCATTGGTTTTTCTACCATCTAAACGGGTTCCTTCTTTAAGAACTACATCTCTAACTGCATCGCTCATGGCGTTGTTAAAGTATCTTGAGATGAAGTGTTTGTTTTCTTCAAGTTCTTCTTCAGAGTAAGATTCTAAAATAGATTCTTTTACTGCTGCAAAAGCTTCTGTACGTTCTTGTTTTGTGCTACCTTTTTTAGCGATGTCATAACATGCTTGGTAAGCTTTTTCGCGAACTGCCGCTTCGATTTCTTTATTCTCTTCTCTTTTAGCGTAATCACGTACAGGTTTTTTTCCTACTGCTTCTGCAAGTCTTAATTGTGCTTCACATTGTTTTTTAATAGCATCGTGAGCTACTTTAATTGCTTCTACTAGGTCTTCTTCGGTGCATTCGTCCATCTCTCCTTCTACCATAGTAACGCTATCCATAGATGCGCCTACCATAATATCTAAGTCTGCCCCTTCTAGTTGTTCACGGCTAGGGTTAACAATATATTCTCCGTCTATACGAGCTACACGTACTTCAGAAATAGCATGCTCAAAAGGAATGTCACTTAATTGAATTGCTGCAGATGCTGCTAATCCTGCTAATGCATCTGGCATTACTTCTTCGTCATGTGACATAAGTTGTATCATGACTTGCGTTTCTGCGTGGTAATCATCTGGGAATAGTGGACGTAAACAACGGTCTACAAGTCGCATTACTAAAATTTCCTCGTTGCTAGGGCGTGCTTCACGCTTAAAGAATCCACCTGGATATCTACCTGCTGCTGCAAATTTCTCTCTATAGTCTACGGTAAGTGGAAGAAAATCTACATCACTTTGCTCTTTAGCCGAAACTACAGTACAAAGTAACATTGTTTTCCCCATTTGCACTACAACAGATCCGTCGGCTTGTTTTGCCAGTTTACCAGTTTCAATAGAGATTTCTCTACCGTCACCAAGATCTATAATTTCTTTAAATGTTTTAGGTTTCATTATAATAATATTTGTCTCTCTCTATGAGAGGTTATACTTTGGTCTTTTTTGCTATTTCAATAGCAAGAAGTGTTGTTGTGTTGTTGTGTGTTGTTGTAGACCAATGAAGAAACTTGTGTAGCTTTTCAGGAGGAAAGTAACTGTCGAAAATCGACATTAATAAAAACAAAAGGGGCCTAATAAGCCCCTTTGTATTGTACATATTTTATCTACGTAGCTTTAATTCACCGATTAATTCACGGTATCTTATAATGTCTTTCTTCATAAGATAATCTAATAGTGAACGTCTCTTACCTACTAATCTAACCAGAGCTTTCTCTGTGTTGAAATCTTTAGGGTTGTCTTTTAAGTGTTTAGATAAGTGAGCAATACGATAGGTAAATAAAGCGATTTGTCCTTCTGTAGAACCAGTGTTGCTTTCTGACTTTCCGTACTTTGCGAAAATTTCTTTTTTCTTTTCAATTGAAAGATACATGCCAATATTTATTTAAATGATTATTATGTATGCTTTTACCATTTTGGTAAAATAATTACGGGGCAAAAGTAATATAAATAAATCAATAAATATACTTTATCGATTAAAATTACTTAGCTACCTCTTCTTTTCTTACAGGTCTATTAAGAACAAGGTCTAAATAGAGATTAATTTTCTTTTTTAATTCTTTTCTTGGCGTTATAAAGTCCAGGAAGCCATGTTCTAAAACAAATTCAGCTGTTTGGAAGCCTTCAGGAAGTTCTTGTCCAGTTGTGTCTCTAACTACTCGTGGACCAGCAAAACCTATTAATGCTCCAGGTTCGCTAATATTAATATCTCCTAGCATAGCAAATGAAGCAGTAACTCCACCTGTGGTAGGGTCTGTGTTTAATGCTATATAAGGAATCTTAGCCTCGGCTAATTGTGCCAATTTTACACTTGTTTTAGCCATTTGCATAAGCGAGTGAGCAGCTTCCATCATTCTAGCTCCACCACTTTTAGAGATAATCATAAATGGTACGTTATTTTTAAGAGAATAATCCGCTGCACGAACTATTTTTTCTCCTACTACACTTCCCATAGATCCTCCAATAAAACTAAAGTCCATAACTGCAATTACAAGTTCTTCGCCGTAAGATTTTCCTACCGCTGTACGTATTGCATCTTTTAGACCTGTTTTGGCTTGTGCTTGTTTTAAACGTAGTTTATATTTTTTTGTATCTTCAAAAGAAAGCGGATCTTCCGAGGTCATGCCTTTATCAAGCTCCTTGTATTCACCATTATCAAAAAGTATTTCGAAATACTCTTTACTCCCGATTCTTACGTGATATCCGTCTTCAGGACTTACGTAGAAATTCTCTTGTAGTTCGTCGGCATCCACAATCTTCCCAGTAGGTGATTTGTACCATAAGCCTTTTGGAACGTCTTTCTTTTGTTCTGTAGGGGTTTGAATCCCTTTCTTTGTTCTTCTAAACCAAGACATACTTGTTGGTATTTATTAAAAGTATCTTTTTTTGTAATCCTTTAAACCGAATACTACTATAGAGTTTGAACGTTATTCAAGTCTTTAAAAGCTTGAATAAGTCTCGCTTTAAAAGTTTCCTCTCCTTTGCGTAGCCACACTCTAGGATCGTAGTATTTTTTGTTAGGTAAATCATCTCCTTCTGGATTTCCAACTTGTGTCTTTAAGTATTCAAGCTTATCTGTCATATAATCTCGAATTCCTTCATTAAATGCAAATTGTAAATCCGTGTCTATATTCATTTTAATTACACCATAACTTATGGCTTCTCTTATTTCTTCTAGACTAGATCCGCTTCCTCCGTGGAATACGAAGTCTACCGGATTTTTTTCAGTATTGAATTTTTTCTCGATATAATCTTGAGAGTTTTTCAGAATAATTGGACGTAACTCAACATTTCCTGGTTTATATACACCGTGTACGTTACCAAATGCTGCAGCTACTGTAAAACGATTACTTATTTTTTTAAGTTCTTCATAAGCATATGCCACTTCATCTGGTTGTGTATATAATCTAGAAGAATCTACTCCAGTATTGTCTACTCCATCTTCTTCACCGCCTGTGATTCCTAATTCTATTTCTAGCGTCATTCCTATTTTGTGCATGCGCTCTAAATATTTTTTAGAAATAGCGATATTTTCTTCTACAGTTTCTTCCGAAAGATCTAACATGTGCGAACTGAATAATGGTTTGCCATGCTCTTTGTAGAATTTTTCGCCAGCATCCAATAGTCCATCTACCCATGGTAGTAATTTTTTAGCACAATGATCGGTGTGTAGTATTACCGTAGCGCCATAAAGTTCTGCTAATTCGTGTACGTGTTTTGCTCCAGCTACTGCTCCAGCTATTGCTGCACGTTGGTCCTCATTGGATAAGCCCTTTCCAGCATTAAAATGTGCTCCACCGTTTGAGAATTGGATGATAACCGGTGCATTTAACTCCGCCGCAGTTTCCATAACGGTATTGATACTACTCGAACCTATTACGTTTACTGCTGGTAATGCAAATCCTTTCTCCTTTGCATACTGGTGTAATTTCTGAACATCATCTCCGGTTACAACACCGGGCTTTTTAAACTGACTCATATTTAGAATTTAATATTGTTGTACAAAAATAATAATTTTATATGGGTTAGAAGGGATAGTTTATGCCAATGTTATATACAGCATTAGCAAAATTATGTTTTCTAAACCATCGTTCGCCTTCTGGAAGTGCCGGATTATGTGCTTTGAAGCCGATATCTAAGCGAAACACAAAGAAATCGAAATCGTATCGAAGACCAAATCCAGTAGCTACTGCAAGCTCTTTTAAGTCCTGAAGGCCTGTAAATCTAAACTCTTCTTCTTTTACATCGTCAAAAACATTCCAAATGTTTCCGGCGTCTATAAATATAGCACTTTTAAATGCACCTAATAAGGTGAATCTAAATTCTGCATTGAATGCTAATTTAAAGTTTGCTTCATTAAAATCCAAAACACTACCGCTACTTCCTGGTCCTAAATCGTAAGCACGCCAACCACGGTTATCATTGGTGCCACCTGCGAAATAACTACGTGTAAAAGGTATGCTTTTACTATTTCCATAAGGAATAGCAATGCCAGCAAACATTCTTATCGCTATTGCATTCCTTTGGTCGAGTTCCCAGTGCTTAATTAAATCGATGTCTACTTTAGCATATTGCGAGAAAACTACTCCAAAGGTGTTATAGTTTCCATTGTCATTTTTGTTTGTATTGGTAGCTCTGGATAATAGAGAAAGTGCATTTCCAGCAGATTCTAATTTTATTTGAAATCTAGTAAAAGTGTTATCTAATATGTTTTTTCGAGTGTCGCGAATCCAACTAAAGTTACTTGCTACAATTAGGTTGTTTTCGGTAAGTCGATGTTGTCGTTCCGCAATACTTCTTACTTCTTGTCTCTGGGTATCACTAAGAGAAATATTGTCAGGATTATTTAATGCGATGTTTATAAATTGCTCTACTTCTTCGGGAACTTCTAATTGTGGATTGTTTAAACTAGGATCGTTAAAATGATAACCTGAGTTATTTGCAATTTCATTTAGTCGCTGATAAGAGGTTTTATATACGTTATAATAGTTGTCTATATTTAAATGACGAACATATTGTACATTTAATAATTCAAAAATATTTGTTCTAGATGCTTTTGGTTTCCATTGATAAGATAGTCTACCGCTAATTCCTTGTCTGTCTAAACCAATATTGTTTTGGGTGCTAAATCCTAAACTAAAAGTAGTTAATGGCGACATGTATTTTGGAATCCAACTTTCTAGTAATACTGGAGATACAATTCGCGGGAAAGATAATTTTACGTCGCCACCAACTTCAGAAATATTAAAAAATCTGTCTTTGCTTGACGCTTCTCTAGATGATCCTACCGATCCTCTACCTGATATTTCTAAGATTTCTGCACGTCTAAAAAGATTTCGTACACTTAGATTACTACTAAATCCCATTCCGAATTGCTGGATAGTAGAAGTGTAAGAGTCAAAATCAATTCCTAGTGTGTATTTTTTTCTAGGAGTTAATAAAATAGTAGCATCTAAATCGATACTATCTTTTGCAGAAGGCATGTAGCTAATATGTGGATATTGGAAAATACGTAAATCTCCGATTTGATTATAGGTAAGCGAACGGTCTTTGTCTTTAAAGATATCGCCAGGGGTAACCGCAATAGCATCGGTAATTGCTTTTGGTTTAAATTTTAATTTATCGTAGCTATATAAGGTATATCCTTTGTAATGTGCGGAATCACTATACTCTCTATTTCTGTTATCGTAATTATAATCGGTTACAATTTTTATATTGTTGATTTTATGTATTTTAAATGGCTCGGTGTAAGTTGAATCTGCGCCTTTTATTCTACGATTTGGAATGTTGTAAATAATATTTGCTTTGTGTCCTGTACCTACCGTATCTGCTTCAAATCCCACATAATCTTGATCGAAGTAATAAAGTCCTGAATTTCGCATAAGCGACGTAATTCGTTCTCTTTCGTCTACAAAGTCATTAGCATTATATTGGTTGTTTTCTTTTATATGGCTTTCGTGTAGCGTTTGTTGAAACAAAGAATCGACTATAGGAGAGCTGATGTTTTTGTCTATATCTCCAACGATATAAGGTTCTTTTCTATCTACTTTGTATATGAGTTTTGCTCGTTTTTCTTTTTTCTCATCTGGGATTATTTCGGTACTTACTTTTGTGTTGAACCATCCAAAACTTTGATAATATCTTTTTAATTGTTGGGTAGAGCGTTCCGTTCTATCTGAGCGGATTACCGTAGGTTGATCGCCAGATTTTTGAATCCATTTATGGAAGTTTACATAACTGCTATCTAATGCTTTTACTTGTTTTTGTGATAAAATTCTATTTAATCTATTTTCTCTATTTGGTCTTTTGTTTAACCATCTGTCAAAAGATTCTTGAGGAGTAGGGTTGGCTAAATTATAAAAATGTAGTCCAAGAGGTAATCCTATAATAGGGATTTTGGCATTAGGGCGTTGAGATAGTAAGCTATGGATTTTACTATCGCTTATTATCTCACCATCTACTAAAATTTCATTTTCAGTAAGGAGATACCTATCCTCATCTACTCTCTTTACAGCATTACAACCGTAGAATAGAAGAGAAAGAAGTAAAAATAACGTTACTTTTGTTAAGTTTTCCTTCAAAAACATTTTCTTTACACCATTCAAAAATACTATATTTTGCTTACCAACAATCATAAAAAATTAATAAGGAGCCTACAACAGAAAAAACAAAGAATAAAAAATGATTCTTTTGTGGCAGAAAATCCAAAAGTAGTAGAGGAGTTCTTAACTGCTGGATTTGAATTAAAATATTTATTTACTACAGATGTATCTCTTTTTTCCGACCATGATTCTATCTGCATAAGCGAAAAAGAATTACAAACTATAAGTTACCAAACTACACCAAATACATGTCTTGCGGTTTTTTCTATTCCTAAAGAAAAGAAGCTCCCAGAGAGTGGTTTGCAAGTAGCACTAGATGCCGTACGTGATCCAGGTAATTTGGGTACAATTATCCGACTTTGTGATTGGTTTGGTGTTACACAATTATTATGTTCAACCGATACCGTAGATTGTTATAACCCCAAAGTGGTACAAGCAAGTATGGGATCTTTGGCTAGAGTAAAAGTAAAATATGTTGAATTAAATATACATTTACAGCAAGCTAAAGTACCTATTTATGGTGCATTTATGGATGGTGAATCGGTATATCATCAAAGTTTACCAACGGATGCTATTCTAGTTATGGGCAATGAAGCGAATGGTGTTCGTGCTGAAACCGAAAAATTAATAAGCAAACGTATTAGTATTCCACGCTTTGGGGCATTGCAAAAAACAGAAAGTCTAAATGTAGCTACTGCTACAGCAATTCTTTTAAGCGAATTTAAACGTACTACTGGAATGTAAAGTTTATAAAAATAGCACGAGACTCCATACTATGAATGTTAGACGTCCATGGACTATTTGGGTCGTTATCAGGCACCAATTCATTGGATAATGCAAATACCCCTCGGATACTAGGAGTGAATTTAAAGTAATATAGATAAAAGTCTATCCCGAAACCTATTTCGTAAAACAAAGGATTCTTAATCATTCTAAATTCTCCTTGCCTATTATCATCTGGGTTATTAGCGTTGTTTGATAGGTTTATAGCGGTTGAAATACCTCCAACTATAAATGGCTTAAAGTTGTTGATACGTTTCGTCGAAACTTTTAATAATAATGGTATGTGGATATATGCTGCTTTTGCTTCTCTTAGATAATCACGCTTTTCTTCAAAGTCTGGAAATATTAAGTCTCGTTGATTGTAATATAATCCTGGCTCCAATCTAAGATTGAAATAGTCGTTAATGCGCAAGTCACCGATTAACCCGACATTAAATCCTATTTGTTTGTTTACCTGTACATCAGTATTGGGATTGTCTCCTAAATCTTCATTGTACTCAAATTTGAAATCATAAGAGTTAAAGCCTAAGAAATATCCCCAAGTAAGAGGTCGCTTATCAAAATTCGCAAGGTTGGATAATCGTTCTTTTGTGAACAGCTGAGCATGGGAATAATGCGTGAAACCAACGAGTAATATTAATAATAAGAGTGTCTTTTTCATTATTTTTTAGCGCTATATATAGTTGCTACTCCTAATGTTTGTGGAGCATGTTGCACATCTATAAACCCAATTTTACGCAAAATATTGTTTAAGCGTTCTCCATAAGGAAAAACAGATGCACTCTCGCTTAAATATTTATATGCTGATTTGTCCTTAGAGAATATACGCCCAACCCAAGGTAAAAAGTATTTCGTATGAAGGTTGTAGCCTTGTTTAAACGGAAACTTTGTTGGTACCGATGTTTCTAATATCATGAAGATACCTCCTGGGGCTAGCACACGATATATTTCTGATAAGCCTTTTTCTAAATCTTCAAAATTTCTAATTCCAAAAGAAACAGTTATCGCTTGAAAACTATTGTCTTCGAATGGAAGTTTTTCAGAATCTCCCTTTACAAATTTCAAGTTCTTTTCTAAGTCTGTTCCAGCTATTTTTTTTCGTGCAACACTTAGCATGCCTTCCGATAAATCGAGCCCTGTAACAGATGCATTGGGTAATTGCTTGGCAAATTGAATAGCCAAATCGCCCGTACCTGTAGCTATATCTAAAACAGTATTGGGCTTAGTATTGCAGACTTTTTTAATAACCTTTTTTCTCCAACGTGTGTCCGATCCTAAGGAAATTACTCGGTTTAAACCGTCGTAGTTTTTAGAGATATTATCGAACATTTGTTCTACCTGTTTTTTCTTATTCAGGTCCGAATCTTTATAAGGGGTGACTTTCTTTTCCATAATAATATTGAAGATGCAAAATTACATATTTTATTTTTCCTTGTGCATCTGCTTTGGAGAGAATTTTTTAAAGAATAAGATGGTTAATAATCATATTTTAAATAGTCTCACATTAAATTTCATGAAACAGGAAAGGTTTCTTATCTTATATATTGATAAACTCGCAAATAAGAAAGGAATAAAAATTAACAGTGGAATTTATTTCTATAAATTTGCACTATATTGTCTGTAAGTAGATAGAATAAATATGAAAATAATTATAGCTGGAGCCGGAGAGGTAGGTTTGCACTTAGCAAAGTTATTATCATTCGAGTCGCAAAATATTACTCTGATTGATATAAACAGAGATCCTCTAGATGAAGCGGAACAGAATTTAGATATTCGCGTTTTAAAAGGAAATGCTTCCTCTATATCATTATTGAAAGAAGCGGGTGTAGAAGATACAGATATGGTTATTGCAGTAACTTCTTTCGAATCTATAAATATAACAATATGTACCATTGCTAAACAATTAGGGGCAAAAAAAACTATTGCACGAATTAGCGATGCAGAGCTATTTACTGCACAAAATGAAATTGATTTTAAAGCTATAGGAGTAGACGAATTAATATCTCCAGAATATTTAGCTGCTGAAGAAATTAGTATTCTACTAAGTCAAAGTGCTTTTACAGATAGTTATGAGTTTGATAATGGAGCCCTAACGATGGTTGGGTTAACACTACAAAATCATTCGCCGTTTGTGGGAATGAGTGTGCAAGATATCGCTAAAAATACTTTTGAATTGGAATTCGTATTGGTTACCATTCAAGAGATGAGTTCGGGGCGTACGCTTATCCCAAGAGGTGATACAGTTTTGAAGGCTGGTGATCAATTATATTTTACAACCACCAAAGAAGGTGTTCCTATGCTTTATAAAGCTTTAGGACAGAAGCATGAAGAGTTGCGTGATATAATGATACTTGGTGCTAGCGAAATTGGCTATCAGGCAGCAAAAGATTTGTCGGAAGAGAAATACAATATCAAATTAATAGAACGTGATAAAAAATTAGCTTTTGAGGTAGCAGATTTATTACCAGGTTGTTTGGTAATTAATGGAGATGGAAGAAATATAGATTTACTATTAGAAGAATCGTTGGAGGATATGGATGCCTTCGTTGCAGTAACGGGAGATAGTGAAACTAATATAATGTCTTGCCTATTAGCTAAGTCTAGAGGGGTAAAAAAAACCATGGCTTTAGTAGAAAACATCGATTACTTTAAATTGTTGCACTCTATTGGTGTTGATACGATTATAAATAAAAAACTACTGGCGTCTAATACTATTTTTAAATATGTACGAAAGGGACAAGTTGTAGCACTTGCAAAACTGAGTAACATGCATGCAGAAATTTTGGAATTTAGAGTATATTCTAAGTCTAAAATATGTGATAAACGTATCAAGAATATTAAATTTCCTCGTGAGGCAATTATTGGAGGTGTTATTCGTAATGGAGAGGGTATAATTACCTTAGGAGATTTTAAGATTCGAGATGGCGATAGAGTAGTAGTGTGCGCTATGCCCGAAGCTATTAAGAAAGTAGAAAAATTATTTAAATAATGGCAGGAAAACCATTAATAGATTGGCGTATAGTAGCGAGGTTCATGAGCTTACTATTGTTTGTAAATGGTATTTTCATGCTAGGTGCTACATTAGGTAGTTTGTTCTATAAAGAAGGTGTTTTTGTTTCACTTTTATCATGTAGTGCTGGACTTATGTTTTTAGGCACTATAGGATTGGTTTATTTTAAAAGATTTAAACCCGATTCTTTCCGTAGAGAAGGTTATATTATTGTTACTTTAGGATGGTTGCTTATGGCGTTATCCGGTACGCTACCTTATATTACTACAGGAGTATTACCTTCCTTTACCGATGCTTTTTTCGAGACAATGAGTGGTTACACTACGGTTGGGGCTACTATAATTCCGGATCTTGAGCAAGTGCCTTATGGTGTACTATTATGGCGTAGTATTACCCAATGGATAGGTGGAATGGGAATGATAGTTCTTGCTATTGCAATATTACCTATGTTGGGTGTGGGAGGAATGCAGTTGTTTATGGCGGAAGCACCTGGATTGGGAGGAGATAAGTTACATCCTCGTATTACCGATACAGCAAAAAGATTGTGGTTGATTTATATCGGTTTTACAGCTTTGCAGGCTATTTTGCTTAAGATAGCCGGAATGTCAGTTTTCGATGCTATTAATCATGCTTTTACTACTTTGAGTACTGGAGGATTTTCTACTAAAAATGATAGTATTGCCTTCTATAATGATATTCCAGCTATTCAAATAATCATCACTGTATTTATGTTTTTAGGAGGGATGAATTTTGTATTGAGCTATTATGCTTTTAAAGGAAAATTTCTCAAGATTATTTCAGATGAGGAATTCCGAGCTTACTTATTTTTGGTAATAGGATTTTCAATTTTGGTGAGTTTGTTTATTTATTTCTATCCGTCAAATATTTTAAATCGACCGGCTGCATTGGGAGAAACGATTAGACATGCATTCTTTCAAATTGTTTCTGTAGTAACTACCACAGGATTTGTAAGCGTTAATTATCAATTTTGGACCCCATTCGTAACTTTGGTTTTCTTTGCTTTAATGTTTGTGGGCGGTTCGGCACAGTCCACTTCAGGAGGAGTGAAGATTGTACGTCATTTAATTTTGCTTAAGAACGGAATTTTAGAATTCCGACGTGCATTTCATCCTAGAGCAGTATTGCCAGTACGATATAATAAACGAGCTGTAGACGATCAAATCGTATCTAAGATTCTAGCTTTTTTTACCTTATATATGCTTGTTTTTGTAATAGGAGTATTGGGTTTTTCTGTGTTAGGAGTAGACCCAAAAGCATCTATAGCTAGCGTGGCATCGGCTTTAGGAAATGTTGGTGGGGCCTTTGGTGGGTTGAGTGTAGGTTCCGATTTTACAACTCACTCTTACGTGGCTAAATGGTGGGCTTGCTTTTTAATGTTAATTGGTAGATTGGAATTATTTACAGTATTGATTTTGCTTACTCCTTATTATTGGAAAAAGATTTAACTTTTAAGATATATAAGAAGGGAGGTTATGATTAGCTAATCATAACCTCCCTTCTTTATAATAATAATCTTCTGTTTTTATATAACCGCTTCCTTTATACGTCTAATAGCTTCTGTAATTTCTTCGGTAGAAGCAGCATAAGATAAACGGATACAATTCGGATCTCCAAAGGCTTCTCCAGTTACGGTAGCTACATTAGCATGTTCTAGAAGATATAAAGATAAATCAGATGCATTATTGATTTTAGTACCTTTTAATTCTTTTCCAAAATAAGAAGATATATCTGGGAAAACATAAAAAGCACCTTGTGGTTGATTGCAAGAAAATCCAGGAATATCATTTAATAAATTTAAGATCAAAGTCCTTCTTTCTTTAAACGCATCAATCATATATTGTATTTTCGATGGTGGGTTCTCCAATGCAGTAATAGTAGCACGTTGCGCAATGCAATTTGCTCCACTAGTTATCTGTCCTTGAATTTTATTACAAGCTCTTGCTATCCACTCTGGAGCACCAATGTATCCTATTCTCCATCCTGTCATAGAAAAAGCTTTCGATACCCCATTCACTACCACAGTTCTATCGTACATATCCTCAAACTGTGCCATAGAAGCATGTTCTCCTATAAAGTTGATGTGCTCATATATTTCGTCACTTACAACAATGATGTCTGGATATTTAGAAAGTACATCTGCTAAAGCACGTAACTCTTCTTTTGAATAAACAGATCCACTTGGGTTACAAGGTGAACTGAATAATATCATTTTCGTTTTAGGAGTTATCGCACTTTCTAACTGTTGTGGTGATATTTTAAAATCTGTTTCTATATTGCTCGGTATAACTACCGGTATACCTCCAGAAAGTCTAGTTATGTCAGAATAGCTTACCCAGTATGGACCTGGAAGGATTACTTCATCCCCTTCATTTAACAAAACCATTGCAATATTAGCTAAGGATTGTTTTGCACCAGTAGATACTACAATCTGTGCTGGCGTATAGTCTAGGTTGTTATCTCGTTTAAATTTTTTAATTATCGCCTGTTTTAATTCCGTATATCCATCTACTGGTGGGTAGGCATGGTAGTTGTCATTTATGGCTTGAATAGCCGACTCTTTAATAAAATCAGGTATAGCAAAATCGGGTTCACCTAAACTAAGGCTTATTATGTCTTTTCCGGCTTCTTTTAATTCTCTAGCTTTAGCTGCCATAGCAAGCGTAGCTGAGGTTGTCATCTCATTGACTCGTTTCGATAATTTCTTGTTCATAGCTAAATGCTTTATTAAATAGCTGGATGCATTCCCATTCTTCGTAGATGTCGAATGTGAGATATAATTGCTTTACGAGTGGTTTCGTATTCCAAGTATGGAAGATTGTACTCTTTAGCAGTTGTCTTTACAATTTCGGCAATACCTCTATAATGGATATGGCTTATGTGTGGGAAAATATGATGTTCTACTTGATGATTTAATCCTCCTGTATACCAGTTTACTATACGGTTATTCGTTGCAAAATTTACTGTTGTAAAAAGTTGGTGAATAGCCCAAGTATTCTTCATATTTCCTTCTTCATCTGGCATTGGCATATCCGATGCTTCTACTACGTGTGCTAATTGAAATATTATACTTAAAATAAGCCCTGCCGTATAGTGCATGATAAAGAAACCTATAATTACTTTCCACCATGCGATATCTAACACAAGAATTGGTAATACTATCCATACAGAAAGATACAATATTTTGGTTATAACCAAAATGCTCCATTGTTTAATAGGTTTTGGCATTTCACCATAAGCCAATTTTCTAGCTAAATAGTTTTTTGTTTGTTTATAATCCGATACTAGTGCCCAATTAAAAGTGAGTAAACCGTACAAGAATATAAAATAGTAATGTTGAAATCTATGGAACCATCTCCATTCTGCGTGTTCATTAAAACGAATAATGATACCCGCATCTATATCTTCATCATACCCTTGAATATTTGTATATGTATGGTGAAGTACATTGTGTTGTACTTGCCAGTTATATACATTTCCTGCTAATATATATATACTGCCTCCTAAAATTTTATTTACCCATTTGTTTTTAGAATAAGATCCGTGGTTTGCATCGTGCATCACGTTCATTCCTACGCCGGCCATACCAACTCCCATTACAACGGTAAGTAGTACTTGTACCCAGCCTGGTAGATCTATAGTTAGTAATAAAAAATATGGAGTTAGGAAAATTGCAAACATGCAAATTGCTTTGAAATGTAATTTCCAATTTCCATTTTTTTCTAAATTGTTTTCTTTGAAATAGTTGTTGACTCGTCGATTTAAAGTTCGAAAAAACTTTGCTGAATCAATTCTTGAGAACTGAATGTTATTTGTATTCACTTAGTATTATTATTTTGTAGAGGGTCAAAGGTAAATAACTTGTTTACATAAACCTTGCTTTATGGAGGCATAAATTTGTTAATAAACCTTAGTTTTGCAGCATAGAGAAATATTATGAACGAAATTTTAAAGTATTTTCCAGATTTAACTTCCAAACAAATTGAACAATTTACTCAAATGGAGGAGTTGTATAAGGATTGGAATTTGAAAATTAATGTAGTTTCTAGAAAAGATATAGATGAGTTATATCTACGTCATGTATTGCATTCTCTAGGAATTGCGAAGGTTATGTCATTTGAGCCTGGAGCCAAGGTTTTGGATGTAGGTACTGGAGGAGGTTTTCCAGGAATTCCTTTAGCGGTAATGTTTCCTGAAACTCAATTCCATTTGGTAGATAGTATTGGGAAAAAAATTAAAGTGGTTGATGAAGTGGTGGAAGGACTTGGACTAACAAACGTGAAAACGAGTCATGAAAGAGTTGAGAAGATTAAAGATAAATACGACTTTATAGTGAGTAGAGCTGTTGCTCAAATGGAAACTTTTGTGCGATGGGTGAAAAAGAAAACTCATGAAAACCATCAACATGCTTTTGCAAATGGTATTCTTTATTTAAAAGGAGGAGACTTATCCGAAGAATTAGCAGATTTTCCAGAAGCAGAAATAATTCCTTTGAAGGAAGTTTTTGATGAGGATTTTTTTGAAACGAAAAGTGTAGTGTATTTACCTTTACCTGTAAAAAGATATTAAACTTATTCGGAGTTAATTCCACTTTGTGAATAGAGTAACTTTATTCCTAATAGAAAAGTCGCTTCATTATGAAGCGACTTTTCTATTAGGAATAAGTCTTTATAAAACTTATTTTACAATAAGTTTTTTAGTAATAACCTGTCCTTTGTTATTTTTTAAATGTACAATATATATACCTGGACTTAAGTCTTTTACGTTTTGTTGAATCAAGGTGTCAGTCTGTATATCCTGTGAGTGGATGAGTTTACCTGTTGCAGAAAATATTTTTAACTCACTATAGTCACTATTTTGAATAAAAAAATGATCAGTCGTTGGATTAGGGTATATTGAAACTTGTTGATTTTTAAAATCTGGAGTAGATAGATGAGCTTCCGTAAGTGCTCTATATGCATTTACTCTACCATAGCCATGATAAATATCAAAACCTTGCACGTCTTCATGAGAGGCTCCAACTTGGTCATCTGCTGTTGCTCTTAAAATTTGTCTGATTTGTTCTGGGGTTCTAGTTGGGTCTTGAGCTAATAATAATGCTGCGACTCCCGAAACAAATGGAGTGGCTAAAGAGGTGCCATTTGATATTTTGTTATAATTATTAGTGTTTTCATAATCTAAAATATAAATGTATGCACCTGGAGCTACAACATCAATATGTGGTCCATAATTGCTACCTGAATTGATATTTCCATAATAAGCATGAGAGCGTCTATCATTGGGGTCTGTTGAGCCAACAGCAATTACACCTTCATATCCTGCAGGATATTCTACATTAGATGAATTGTCATTTCCCATGGCAGCTATTAGGGTAACATTATTTAGATGTGCATAATCAATAGCATCTATAAAAGACTGTGAGGAGTTAGGGCCACCTAGAGACATGTTGATTATGTTTGCTCCGTGATCTACTGCATAATAAACACCTTCTATAATTTTATCTGTGCTTCCTTTTCCTTCTTCATTTAGTACTTTTACCGTCATTATTTGGCAATTCCAATCTACACCAGCATAACCAATATTGTTATCAGGTTGCGCGCCAAAAACTCCAGCTACTGCTGTTCCGTGTCCTTGATCATCAAAAACATTATTGTTGTCATCTACAAAGTTCCAGCCAAATAAGTCTAATTCATAACCATCATCTTCTTCTTCATCTGGATTTTGCCACATGCGACCTTCGAATTCCGGATGTATAAAATTTATTCCTGTGTCTAATACAGCAACAATTATATTGGAGTTTCCTTTTTCTATTTCCCATGCAGGTTCTATATTAAGATCTGCTCCAGCCACAGAATATGCTCCATTATCATTAAATGTTCCGTCGTTTTTTAAGGCCCATTGGCGATTATAAAGAGGGTCGTTAGTAGGGTTTTGTGGAGTAGTTACTAAACCAGTTGCTTCATAAATATAGTTTGGTTCAACATACTCAAAAATCCCTGAACTTTCGTATTCTTTAATCAATTCTTGGATGTTCTTTTCTTCGTTGAATTCTATTATGAAAGTTCGATTGGTATTTATTTTATGTAAAGCTTTTGCTTTCGTAATCTGATGCGTTTTGTTTAGCTGGTCTAACGTGTGATTATTAAAGGTAACTTTATCAGAATCTATATTAAGATTGGGTGTTTCTTTTAGTTTAACTATAATCTGATTTTTAGTATAATTCTCTTGTGCAAAAGCATTGGAGCATATAAAAAATGCGATAAGAAGTAAAAAAGTAAATTTTGTTTTCATTGATTTTAATATTAAAAAAGGAGAGATTTATTATCTGTTCAAATATAATATATTTTTTTACTTGGTATATAGTTTTAAAATTTATACTAAAATGAACTTTGATTAAATAAAAAAAGCTATCTCAAATTAATAAGATAGCTTTTCTAAGAATATATAAATTACGTTTAAGATTAACCTAAGTATGGATATCTGTAATCTTCTGGTGAAACGAATGTTTCTTTAATTAATCTAGGAGATACCCAACGGTATAAGTTCATTTTACTTCCAGCTTTATCGTTGGTTCCACTCTTTCTCGCTCCACCAAATGGTTGTTGTCCTACAACAGCACCTGTTGGTTTATCATTGATGTAGAAGTTACCAGCTGCATTTTCTAAGATTTTTATACCTTCTTCTAATGCATAGCGGTCATTGCTGAATACAGCACCTGTTAGGCCATAATCGCTTGTAGAATTAGTTAACTCAAGGGTTTCTGTCCATTTGTTGTCATCAAATACATAGATAGTAAGAACAGGGCCGAATAATTCGGTACACATAGTAGTGTAATTAGGATCTTCGGTTACTATTACTGTTGGTTCGATAAAATATCCTTTCGATTTATCATGTCCGCCTCCAACGATAATTTCTACTTTATTGTCTTTTTTAGCGTTTTCAATATAAGAAGCTAAATTGTCAAAAGATTTCTCGTCGATAACTGCAGTAATAAAGTTACCCATATCTTCTGGACTACCCATTTTGAAAGACTTAATGTCCTTAACTAAATGCTCTTTAACTTCAGACCAGATAGATTTAGCAATATAAGCACGGCTCGCAGCACTACATTTTTGCCCTTGGAATTCGAATGCTCCACGGCTTAATGCAGTAGCAACTTGTTTTGGATTAGAAGAACCATGAGCCACAACAAAGTCTTTACCACCTGTTTCTCCTACAATACGTGGATAAGTTTTGTAGTTTCCGATGTTTTCTCCAATAGTTTTCCATAAAGAGTTGAAAACTCCAGTAGAGCCTGTAAAGTGTACACCACTAAAGTGAGGGCTTGTCATTACCACATCTGTAATCATGCTAGCGCTACCAGATACCATGTTGATAACTCCAGCAGGAACTCCAGCTTCTTTAAAAACTTCCATAAGTACGTTTGCAGAATACATTTGAGTAGAACTAGGTTTCCAAACCACTACGTTCCCCATTAATGCTGCACTAGACGGTAAGTTACCTGCAATTGCGGTAAAGTTGAAAGGAGTAATTGCATATACAAAACCTTCTAAAGGACGATATTCAACACGGTTCCATGCTTCATTACTAGAGTTTGGTTGCTCTTGGTAAATTTCAGTCATGTATTGTACATTGAAGCGTAAGAAGTCAATCATTTCACATGCAGAATCAATTTCAGCTTGGTGAATATTTTTTGATTGACCCAACATCGTAGCAGCATTTATTTTTGCGCGGTATGGACCAGCAATTAGTTCTGCAGCACGTAAAAAGATACCTGCACGTTGTTGCCATGGCATTTGTGACCATTTTTTTCTAGCTTCTAATGCGCTGTCAATAGCTTTTTGAATGTGCTCTTTGGTTGCTTTATGATATACACCTAATGTGTGTTGGTGGTCGTGAGGTGGGTGCATTGTACCGGTGTCTCCGGTTTTAATTTCTTCTTCGCCAATGTAAAGAGGAACTTCTACTTGCGAGTTGTACATTTCTTTGTATTTCGCTAGAACTTCTTCACGTTCTTTACTGCCTTTTGCATAATCTTTTACCGGTTCGTTTTTGGCTACCGGTACTTTAAAACAACCTCCTCCTCTGG
>JAJYTI010000208.1 GCA_021793135.1 Bacteroidota bacterium | reverse complement strand
TGTGTTGCTCGGACGCATTGCAGCAGATGTCTTATCGAAATCTGGGAAGTAGTAACCACCCATGTCTACTTTCTGTCCTTGAACGTCATTTAATTCTTTAAGAATAGTGTCTTCGTTATTAGTCATTTTTTCAGCAACTGAAGCAAAAGTTTTTTGTAATTCTGCATCTTCTGTTTGTGCAGCTAAAGCTTGTGCCCAATACATAGCTAAATAATAGTGACTTCCACGGTTATCTAACTCGTTTACCTTTCTTGAAGGTGATTTACGATTGTCAAGATATTTTTCTGTAGCTTCATCTAAGGCTTTTGAAAGAACGATTGCTTTAGGATTGTTGTAAAGATTACCTAAGTGTTCTAATGATACTCCTAATGCTAGGAACTCACCTAAGGAATCCCAACGTAAGTGGTCTTCTTCAACAAATTGTTGTACGTGTTTAGGTGCAGAACCTCCAGCTCCAGTTTCGAATAATCCTCCTCCGTTCATCAATGGCACGATAGAAAGCATCTTAGCACTAGTACCTAATTCTAAAATAGGGAATAGGTCGGTTAGGTAATCACGTAATACGTTTCCAGTTACAGAAATAGTATCTTTTCCAGCTTTAACTCTCTCTAGTGTATAGTGTGTTGCATCTTCTACACTCATGATTTTAATCTCTAGACCTTCGGTATCGTGTTCAGGCAAGTATTTTTCTACTTTCTTAATTAATTCACGATCGTGAGCACGATTTTTATCTAACCAGAAGATTGCAGGGTCGTTTGTAGCACGAGCTCTATTTACAGCAAGTTTTATCCAATCTTGAATAGGTAAGTCTTTTGCCTGACACATTCTCCAGATATCTCCTTCTTCTACTTCGTGTTCCATTAAAACTTTTCCATCTTGGTCTGTTACTTGTACAGTACCTGCTTCTGGGATAATGAATGTTTTATCGTGCGATCCGTATTCTTCAGCTTTTTGAGCCATTAACCCTACGTTAGGAACAGTTCCCATTGTAGATGGATCAAATGCACCGTTTTCTTTACAGAAATCAATAGTTGCTTGGTAAACAGATGCATAGCTACTATCTGGAATAACAGCTTTTGTATCTTGTGTTTTACCTTTTTTGTCCCACATTTTTCCAGAGTTACGAATCATTGCTGGCATAGAAGCGTCAATAATAACGTCACTAGGAACATGTAGGTTAGTAATTCCTTTATCAGAGTCTACCATAGCAATATCTGGGTTTTCTTGGTAAACCTTATCGATATCTGCTAAGATTTGATCTTGCTTGTCTTGTGGTAGTTTCTTTATATTGGTCAATAAATCACCAAATCCATTTGTAACATCTACACCTACACTGTTTAAATCTTCTGCATATTTTTCAAATACATCTTTGAAGAATACCTTAACAGCATGTCCAAAAATCACAGGATCGCTAACCTTCATCATTGTAGCTTTCATGTGTAATGAGAATAAGATGTTTTGTTCTTTAGCATCTTTTACTTGTTCTTCGATGAACGAGATTAGGGCTTTTTTGCTCATGAATGTTCCATCGATAATTTCTCCTTCTAATAAAGGAGTATTTTCTTTTAGAACAATTTCTTTTCCATCTTTAGTTTTTAGAGCAATCTTAACCGCTCCAGCTTTATCTACGGTAACAGACTTTTCGTTATGTGCAAAATCGTTTGCAGTCATTGTTGCAACGTGCGACTTAGAGTCTTTAGTCCATGCACCCATGCTATGTGGGTTTTTCTTAGCAAAGTTTTTTACTGCTTTTGGAGCTCGTCTATCACTATTACCTTCGCGTAATACTGGGTTTACAGCACTTCCTTTTACCTTATCGTAACGAGAACGAATTTCTTTCTCTTCGTCAGTCGATGGATTTTCTGGGTAATTAGGAATAGCATATCCTTTTTCTTGTAATTCTTTTATTGCTGCTAGTAACTGAGGAACCGAAGCACTAATGTTTGGAAGTTTGATGATGTTGGCTTCAGGTTGTTTTGCTAATTCTCCTAAGTATTTTAAATCATCCGATACTTTTTGGTCTTCCGATAAGTAATCTGGAAATAGTGCTAAAATACGGTGTGATAAGGAGATATCACGAGTTTCTAGGGCTACTTGTGCTGGCGCAGCAAAAGCTTGTACAATTGGCAAAAACGAGTAGGTAGCCAAGGCAGGTGCCTCGTCTGTTCGTGTATAAATGATCTTAGCTGTTTTTGTCATAAAAGGTATTTTTTATCTATTGAAAATTCTTAATCTTTTAACAGATGCAAATATAAGCATTTATCTACGTATTTAATGGGAATATACTCTTAGTAAATTCTTAAACAAGCTTATAATGCTTTTAAACAGAAAGGGAAACGAAGTTGGGGTAGGGGAAAATAAAAAAGCGACTTATTGAATAATAAGTCGCTTTTTTATAAAGGAAAATTTCACAATTAGTAACGTTTCTCCTTAATTCTTGCTCTTTTACCAGTAAGGCTTCTGAAGTAGTTAATACGTTTTCTACGTACGCTACCTCTTTTGTTAACCTCAATTTTCTGAATGTTTGGTGAGTTTAATGGGAAGATACGCTCTACGCCAATAGTACCAGACATTTTACGAATAGTAAAAGTTTTAGTTCTACCAGTTCCTTTAACTTGGATTACAACACCACGGAAGAACTGAGTTCTTGTTTTTTCACCTTCTCTAATTTCTGAATAAACAGTGATGGTATCTCCAGCACCAAATTCAGGAAGTTCTTTCTTTTCGATGAATTCGCTTTCTACGAAATTAATTAATTCGCTCATTTTGTGATCGATATAGGGTTATGTTTAAAGGCAACATCCACGTCTTTCGTCAGCGGTTGCGCTAAACAGTGTGCAAAGATAATTGTTTTATAAAAATAAACAAACTTTCTTTACTTTTTCTAATTTTTGATGTTTATTGCTCTTCTTTATTAAAGTAAAGCAAGTAATAATACATCTGTTTTTCTTCGTCCCAACCTTTTTCTATAAAACGTTCTGCGCTCTCTGGATTAACAAAATCCATTTTGATTTGCATATTTGTATCTAGATTTATGACGTTTTTCAGTTTTTTCCTTGCTGCGCTTACTGCTGTATTTGCAATAGGAAAGTTGGAGGTGTCTTCAATTCTATATTTAGGGCCTTTTTCAGCTTTGTAATGACGGAATTCTGGAATTAAGTCAGGATTATCGATTACCTCATTCATAAATGCCGTTTCCTCGAAATTATCGTTCTTAGCAAAGTGATTCATAGCCCGGTTCATGAACAAAACTTCTTGTTGTTTGTCTTCTGCTGGTAGTACTACTTCTTTAGCAAAGTCCTTACAAAGGTTTAAATAGTTTTTTGTAAAGAAAGTCTCGTCTTGCATATCAGTTACTCCTAAGAAACTTTCTAACCAATATTTTGTATCATATCGATTGCTATCTATGGACATAATTTTGTATCCAGATTCTTCTTCGATATTAAATATTAAACATCCTTTATCTAGTTTGCTAAGGTTAACTCCTTGTTGTAACAAAGCTGTGAGCTGATTGTCACTTTCTTCAAATTGTAAGAAATCTTGTTTGATTTCCGATTTGAAAATTCCTATTGCATCTACACGTTGGTTGTTTATATGTGCACCTTCTATG
>JAJYTI010000013.1 GCA_021793135.1 Bacteroidota bacterium | reverse complement strand
CAGAAAACTAACCGAATATATATTGGTTGGTACTTTATTAAGTTTTGGATTTGCCATATTCATTGGTGTTCTTGTTCAATTTTTACAACAAGCTTTTTTTAATTAATAATTTTCTTAACAAGAATCTATAAAAAATCACTCTATTGAAAATCAATTAATTAATTAAATAATATAACAAACACCTAACGTTTTATTAATAGAGATAAAACGAATACTCTATTACCTTTATTAGTAAATTTAGTATCAAAGTTATTTAAAGACAAAGGACAAAAAGTCACTATAAAACTCATTTTGTAAGACAAAATGACACTTAATCAATTTGGCTTATTCTTTGACTATTTAAAAGCAATAACAACCGAAAAAGACACAACAATATATGAACTTTAATAATTTTACAATTAAATCTCAAGAAGCGATACAACGTGCACAACAAATAGCACAAGGTTTCTCGCATCAACAAATAGAGAACGAACACCTCTTCAAAGGAATTCTAGAGGTGGATGAAAACGTAATGCCTTTTTTGCTTAAGAAACTATCGGTCAACAGCAATTTATTAAATCAGATAGTAGATAAACAATTACAAAGTTATCCTAAAGTAGAAGGTGGAGATATTATGCTTTCTCGCGAAGCGTCCCGTACTATAAATGAGGCCATCGCTATAGCAAGAAAGATGAAAGACGAATATGTTTCTATAGAACATTTGCTATTAGCTATTTATGATTCTAAAAGTGCTATTGCACAAGCACTAAAAGATCAAGGAGTAAGCAAGAAGAATATAGAAATGGCTATTGAAGAACTTCGTAAAGGTGAAAAAGTAACTTCGCAAACCGCAGAAGATACTTACAATGCGCTAAATAAATACGCATTGAACCTAAATGAAATGGCTATCGAAGGAAAACTAGACCCAATTATTGGCCGCGATGAGGAAATTCGTAGAATTCTACAAATTCTATCTCGTAGAACTAAAAATAATCCAATGTTAGTTGGTGAACCAGGTACTGGTAAAACCGCAATTGCAGAAGGATTGGCACATCGTATTATTGCTGGAGATGTTCCAGAAAACTTAAAAGACAAACAAGTCTTTTCCTTAGATATGGGAGCACTATTAGCTGGAGCTAAATATAAAGGAGAATTTGAAGAGCGACTTAAGTCAGTTATTAAAGAAGTTTCTGGTAGTGATGGACGTATTATTTTATTTATTGATGAGATCCACACTTTAGTAGGTGCAGGTGGCGGACAAGGCGCTATGGATGCTGCCAATATTTTAAAACCCGCTCTTGCACGAGGAGAACTTCGTACTGTAGGTGCCACTACATTAGATGAATACCAAAAGTATTTTGAAAAAGACAAAGCGTTAGAACGTAGATTCCAAAAAGTAATGGTAGATGAGCCCGACACAGAAAGTGCTATCTCTATCTTACGTGGAATTAAAGAAAAATACGAAACACACCACCAAGTACGTATTCGCGACGAAGCTATTATTGGAGCTGTAGAGTTATCACAACGCTACATTAGCAACCGTTTTTTACCAGATAAAGCGATTGACTTAATGGACGAAGCTGCCTCTAAACTTCGTATAGAAATCAATTCGAAACCAGAAGAGCTTGATGTACTTGACAGAAGAATCATGCAAATGGAAATCGAGATCGAAGCCATTAAGCGAGAACAAGATGAAAATAAAGTAAAGTTACTTCAAGCAGATTTAGCTAACTTGAAAGAAGAACGTAATGAGTTAAATGCAAAATGGCAAAGTGAAAAAGAAGTAGTAGATAACGTTCAGAATCTTAAGAAACAAATAGAAGAATATAAATTAGAGGCAGAAAGAGCCGAACGTGAAGGTGATTTTGGAAAAGTAGCTGAACTACGTTATGGTAAAATTAAAGCTGCTCAAGATGCGTTATTTGAATTAGAAGAAGATCTAGCTAACAATCAAGAAAAAGGCTCACTGATAAAAGAAGAAGTTACTTATGACGATATCGCAGAAGTGGTTGCAAAATGGACAGGAATCCCTGTTACCAAAATGCTACAAAGCGAGAAAGATAAGTTACTTCATCTAGAGGAAGAATTACACAAACGTGTAATTGGGCAAGAAGAAGCTGTGAATGTGGTAAGTGATGCCGTTCGTAGAAGTCGTGCCGGATTACAAGATCCACGTAGACCAGTAGGTTCCTTTTTATTCCTTGGTACAACTGGAGTAGGTAAAACCGAACTTGCAAAAACTTTGGCTGAATATCTATTTGATGATGAAAACGCCATGACTAGAATTGACATGAGTGAATATCAGGAACGTCATAGTGTAAGTAGATTAATCGGTGCACCTCCAGGGTACGTAGGTTATGACGAAGGTGGTCAGCTTACCGAAGCAGTAAGACGCAAACCATATTCAGTTGTATTGCTAGATGAAATCGAAAAAGCACACCCCGATACGTTTAATATCCTACTACAAGTACTAGACGAAGGGAGACTTACGGATAATAAAGGACGTCTAGCAGATTTTAGAAACACCATAATTATTATGACGAGTAATATTGGGAGCGATTTAATTCAGCAAAAATTCGAAACAATTCCCGATGCGCATACTGCTGCAGAATCTGCTCGTGAAGAGGTACTCGGATTATTACGTAAAACCGTACGTCCTGAATTCTTAAATAGAATTGATGATATCTTAGTATTCTCTCCATTAACAAAAGAGAATATTAAGAACATTGTAGAACTACAAATAAATGCACTATCTAAAATGGTTGCGGAGCAAGGCATTACTCTTGATGCTACACCAGAAGCTATTGCATACTTAGCAGAGAAAGGGTACGACCCACAATATGGAGCAAGACCCGTAAAACGTGTATTGCAACGTGAGGTACTTAATAATCTGTCTAAAGAAATCCTATCAGGAAAAATATCTACTGATAGTATTGTATTACTAGATAGTTTTAATAACGAGTTGGTTTTTAGAAATCAGAACTAACTTATTGAATCCTTATTAAACAAAAAGTCGCGCTTGAAATTTCAAGCGCGACTTTTTGTTTATTCATGTCCCCAAGGTTTCTCAGGGGTTTCTATTTCTTTGGTCAAATCAAAAACAACTCGAAAGTGATTTGGTGTATTTACTCTTTTAAGATTATAAGTATATTCCCTATCATCTATCGTTACCCACCACATATTTCCAGAAGCATCTGGAATTAAAATTGAAGTTTCTTGATCGGCAGGAAAAAATTGTACATAATCTAAACCTGTATTAATAGTCGTTCCACCATACATAGTTACCTCATCATGACTACCATCTTCTAATCTATGGTCATGTTTTAATTCTATACCACTATCTGTACGAGTGAAAACCCATGTACGTGAGCGGTCATCGCCTACATAAAATGGAACTTTTATTTCATCTTCCGAACATTGCATCACATACATTTTCATCTCTTTACCTTCAAAATCTTCTGGTATTGGTTCGGCATCAAATCTTCCAGCATAAGACTTCCCACAGTGTTTTTCTAAATTAGCCCAAAAAGCATCTTGCGGTGTTTTATTAGTAGAATCAGCAGATTTATTTTCTTGAGAGACTTTAGATTCTTCGTTGGGAGAAACACTAGGTAAAACTTCAGTAGAAGAATTATTACAAGCTACTAAAGCAGAAAGGGATAAACATAAAAGAAGTATATTTTTCATACATATTTAAAATAAGGTTCGTACCAAATATACTCCTTTAATTACTATTTTTGTTTTTCTAAATGAATCTGCGGCAGAATTATCCTATATAAAAATCCTAAAATACAAACAAATCTCAAATATGTTTAAAAATAACCTTACAGCTATTCGCTCTATAATTCTTTTGTTACTTAGTTTATTAGCAAATGGGATTTTATGGGCACAAGCGCCAAGTTATTATGATAATATTGATCTAGAGTTAGAACAAGAAGCACTTCGCGAACAACTCCAAAATCTAGTTACTAACACACAACATACTGTATTACCTTATACTGCCCAGAATACAACAGATGTTAGGGATGCTATCAAAATGACAGATAAAGATTTAGAACAAGAAAATTATCTTTTACTTATTTACGGATATGACGATGAAGATAACGACCCTAGAACCGACAGAACTCGTTGGCACAACTCCTATTGCAATACCGATCCATGTCCCGAAGGTACTTGGAATCGCGAGCATGTTTATCCAAGATCTTTAGGAACACCAAATTTAGGATTCCAGAATGCTGGTTCGGATATTCATGCTTTACGCGCTATAGACCAAGACATGAATATGCTACGCAGTAATAGACTTTTTGATGATGGCGAAGGGCATGCACATCTTACCTTGAGAGGATTATTTTATCCTGGCGACGAATGGAAAGGGGATGTTGCTAGAATGATGATGTTTATGTATTTACGCTACCCCGAACAATGTGTAGCTACCAATGTAGGATATGGTCCCACCTCCTATTCTCCACTAGGTGATATGCCTAATATTTTTTTAGAATGGAATGCCGACGACCCAGTGAGCGAAATTGAACTTATTAGAAATGATATAGCCGAAGACCTACAAGGGAATAGGAATCCATTTATAGACAACCCTGCATTGGCCACTCTAATATGGGGTGGTCCTAGAGCCGAAGATACATGGAATATATTAGACACTCCATACTTCGAAGAAACAACTTATAGCCTCGCTCCTACAGTTACTAATACCAAAACCTGCTTATCTCAAACTACCACTGCAGATGTGGAATATATAGTATATTCAATGACTGGGAAACAATTAAACTCCAATAAATTAGATCGTTGTATAGATTTTTCCACATACGAATCGGGCGTTTATTTTGTTAAGCTACAAGACCATAATAACACACAAACTTTTAAAATTGTAGTTCCTTAAAAAAGGAAGAAAACATATGATAACTTAAAAAACAAAATTCAAAAATGACCAGACTGTTTATTCTTATTTTAAGCTTGACTTTCATGTCTTGCAAAACCAACTCAACACAACAAACCCTCACCTCACCAACTGTATACGGTGATTTAATCAATTCTCAAAAATTAAAAGAACACCTTTATATAATTGCGAGTGATAGCTTAGAAGGTAGAATGACAGGATCTATCGGGCATGAAAAAGCATTAGATTACATTGAAAATTATTATCAAGAAATTGGTGTTCAAGGTGGTATGCCAGATAATTCCTACCTCCAAACTATTCCTGGAAGTTATTTTCAACGTGGAAATGATTTTCCAGATTCGTACAATTTATTAGGTTTTATAAAAGGCAGTGAATTTCCAAACGAAGTTGTAGTAATTAGCGCACATAGCGATCATATAGGGGTTCGTGACGATGGAGAAATATTTAACGGTGCCGATGATAATGGTAGCGGAACAGTTGGAGTAATGGAAATTGCTAGAGCATTTAAAAAAGCAGAAGAAGACGGTAATGGCCCAAAACGCTCTATTTTATTCCTACATGTTACAGGGGAGGAAATAGGTTTATTTGGCTCTCGTTATTATACCGAAAATCCTATTTATCCTTTAGACAATACTATTTGTGATTTAAACATAGATATGATAGGACGTATAGACCCTGACAAAGCGAGTAATCCAGAATATGTTTATCTAATAGGAAGCGACAAGATAAGTACCGAATTACATGAAATATCAGAAGCTGTAAATACTCATTATACCCTTTTAGAGTTAGACTACACTTATAATGCTCCAGACGATCCTAATCGTTTCTATTATAGAAGCGACCACTATAATTTTGCTAAAAATGGAATTCCAATTATCTTTTATTTTAATGGAGTACATGAAGATTATCATGCTATAGGTGATACACCTGACAAAATAGAATACGATTTATTAGAAAAACGAGCGAAGTTAGTTTTCTATACCGCTTGGGAAGTAGCCAATAAAGAAGATAGATTATCGATAGACTAAATCAGATTTTGATATAAAATTAAAACTCCATTCCTAGGTATAGAAATGGAGTTTTTTTTATTGCATTGATTAAACATAATACCTATTGAAATTCCTAATAGCTTTATCTTCATTCCTAACAATAAGTCCAGACATTATAAATGGGAAAATAAAAATAAAAGCAAAAACAATATATTGTCTTCCTGAGTTTCTAGTGATAATGCTTTCAGGAAAGTTCCTATAAGCTAGTATAAAAATGACAATATCGATTAATAAAGCAATTAAGAAAACATATTTTGTATAAAAGCTTCTTTCAGCTTTTACCTCATTTGCGAAAATCTCATTCTCATAACTACAGTTCGAACAAGACTCTTTTAATCCATTATGATATTGATCTAACTCTCCTCTATCACAGGCTTTTACACCTAATTTAAATATCTTTAAACAATTTCTACACTCGTATGTAAGAATCATAGAATAGAATTAATGTTATGATTAATTGAAGAATTACTTTCTAAGATAAAGTATTTCAAATCAAAAAAGAAGTAAAGTCTAGAAAATAAAAAAGCCAAGCGATTTGCTTGGCTTTTTGGGTGGAAGACCGGATTCGAACCGGCGACTTCTGGAACCACAATCCAGCGCTCTAACCAGCTGAGCTACAACCACCGTTTAATCATTTCTGATTTTCTGTTGGCAAATATAAGTCGACAAAAACTATTCTGCAACTAATTTGCTTGAAAAATTATCACTTTATATTACTCAAATTATCTACAGCAACGTAACGCTCTGTAGTATAGCCCTCTGCATAATCTACTCCAACTAAACGTCCAAAATTTCTTGCTCGATAAGTTATACTTTCTTTAAAATTAGTAGTGGCAATAGGCGTAATTGGCTCATTGGAATCTGGATTATAGAATTGAGATTCATATGCAAACACCGATTTTATTTTTATATCCATAAATCCAGTTACATCTACTACAAAATCTGGCTCAATATCTTTCCATTGTATATAATGGTATACAACCTTTGGCCTCCAAGCTTCTTGTTCTTTCCCATTACGTTGCGTACTTATACGGCGTAAACCACTTAAGAAACAAGCATCGGAAACTAATTTACTACCTTTTCCATGATCAATATGGCGGTCGTCTATTGCATTACAAATTACAATTTCGGGACGATATGCTCTAATTGCCTCGATAACTTTTATCTGTGATGCTTTATTATTTTCAAAGAACCCATCAGAAAGCTTCAAGTTTTCTCTAATAGATACTCCTAGTATTTCTGCAGCCCGTGCAGCTTCTTTCATTCGAATTTCTGCAGTACCTCGAGTTCCTAATTCTCCTTGAGTCAAATCCACTATTCCCACTTTTTTTCCCAACGAAATTTCTTTTGCCAAGGTAGCACCACAACTTAATTCTACATCATCTGGATGCGAACCAAACGCTAATATATCTAACTTCATACGTCTTTATTTTTACAGGCGAAAGTTACTAATTTTTAATTTATTGTATTCCCTATACCATTATAAACATTGCTAAGTCCACTAGGTAACTCTCTTATATTATCTGTGCTTTTACCCATATTTTTAAATCGGCTAAAGTTAATTTATACTTACCAATTATTTTTCTTTATAGAGTTCTAACAAATCGGTTTATAAACTAGCTTATTTTATGTATTTTTAAAAGCTAATTTCAGAAATAAATCTATGAGTATCTTATTAACCAATATCAAACAATTACTTCAAGTTCGCAATGATGCGCCAGAATTTTTAGCTGGAAAAGAAATGCAAAACTTACCAATTCTAGAGAATGCCTGGGTATGGCTAGAAGATGAAGAGATAAAGGACTTTGGTACAATGGGAAATCTTCCAAAAATCAATGCAACTCAAACTATAGATTGTACTGGGCGCGTTGTATTACCTTCTTGGGTAGATTCGCATACGCACTTGGTATTTGCAGGTACTAGAGAGCAAGAGTTTGTAGATCGTATTAACGGTTTATCTTATCAAGAAATAGCCGAACGTGGTGGTGGCATCCTTAATAGTGCCAAGAGATTACAGGAAGCAAGTGAAGAATCTTTATATGAACAGTCAGCTAAACGATTGGAAGAGCTTATCAAACTTGGAACTGGAGCAATTGAAATTAAAAGTGGTTATGGATTGACTACCGAGGCAGAAATGAAAATGCTTAAAGTTGCTAAAAAGTTAGAAAAGAACTATCCGGTAACTGTAAAAACTACATTTTTAGGTGCCCATGCTGTCCCTGAAACGTATAAAGAAAATAAGGCAGGATACATGGATTTAATTATCAATGATATGTTGCCAAAAATTGCCAAAAAAGGATTGGCAGATTTTGTGGATATTTTCTGTGAAAAAGGATACTTTAGTATAGAGGATACGGAACGTCTTTTAGCCGCTGCAAAAGAATATAATCTAATTCCAAAAATTCACGTAAATCAATTTAATGCTATCGGTGGTATTCCAATTGCTGTAAAATATAATGCACTAAGTGTAGACCACTTAGAAGTTATTACCGACGAAGACATCGAAGCACTTCGTGATAGCAGAACCATGCCTGTTGCCTTACCTACCTGTTCTTTTTTTATAAGTATCCCTTACTCTAATGGTAGGAAAATTATCGATGCAGGACTTCCTCTCGCATTAGCTAGTGACTTAAACCCAGGAACTACTCCAAGTGGAAATATGAATTTTGTAGTTGCTACAGCTTGTATAAAAATGCGATTGACTCCAGAAGAAGCAATTAATGCTGCTACGGTAAACGGAGCATATGCCATGGGAGTTTCGGACACGCATGGAAGTATAACAAAAGGAAAAAAAGCAAACTTGATTATTACAAATAAAGTTTCGTCTTATAATTATCTACCATATGCTTTCGGCTCGAATTTAGTAGATAAAGTAATACTTAACGGCAAACTGGTTTAAAAATGGAATCTATTATTTTTTACGACAGAGAAAGTGTACTAGCACGTACTTCGGTTAGAAAACATGAGGTGAAAATAGGCGAACAAATTTCAATTCTAGAAAGTCTTTCGGCTATTAAAGAAACACCCGCCAAATATATTTTATTTGGAATTTCGGAAGATATAGGTGTACGAGCCAATCATGGCCGAGAAGGCGCTTCAGATGCGTGGAATAAAGCTTTGGATACCTTTTTAAATCTCCAGCATTCACAATACACTCATACACAACGCATTGCTTTACTTGGAGAAATAGATTGTAGAGAAGAAATGTATGTTTCTAATCAGTTGCAACCCGATGAACAAAATTATTTTGAAGCTTTAGGCGCGTTAGTAGAAGATGTAGATAAAAAAGTTTCGTCTGTAGTTAAAGAAATTATTTCGTGCGGTAAAATCCCTATTCTTATTGGAGGGGGACATAACAACTGTTATGGAATGATAGAAGGCTCCTATCTAGCAAAACAATCGGCTATAAATACTATCAATTTTGATGCACATACCGATTTTAGACCTCTGGAACACAGACATAGTGGAAATGGTTTCTCTTATGCTTTCTCAAAAGGTTACTTAAACAAATATTACATATTTGGTTTACAACGTAATTATACCTCACAATCTGTATGGGATACTATGGCGCAACACGGTGAACGTATTCAGTATACTTTGTTTGAAGACATCATTTTAAAGAAAAAAACGACCTATAAAGAAGCACTTAATCATGCCAGTAATAGCATTAATAATACCGCTTTTGGAATTGAATTGGATCTTGATTCTATTGCTAACATTGGTAGTAGTGCCATGACTCCAAGTGCTTTCGACTTAAATCAGGCAAGAGCATATTTATATCAGTTAAGCCATCATGCAAATTGCACTTATATTCATTTATGCGAAGGTGCTCCAAAACATGAAATATATCCTAATCAAATTGGCAAAACGTTAGCCTACCTTATCAGTGATATTATTGCAGATTAATTAATGTAATAAAAAAGAGGCTCATAAAAATGAGCCTCTTTTTTATATTGTAATTTAATACTGTTTACAACAGATTAAAACATTTCTCTTCCTGCAAAGTGGAAAGCAGCTTCTATAGCAGCATTCTCATCGCTATCACTTCCGTGAATTGCATTTTCTTCGATAGAATCAGCAAACATTTTACGGATAGTTCCTTCTGCTGCTTCCTGTGGATTAGTTGCACCGATTAAAGTACGGAAATCCTCTACTGCATTTTCTTTTTCAAGTACAGCAGCAACAATTGGTCCACGAGTCATAAAAGTAACTAGGTCGTTAAAGAACGGACGCTCTTTATGGATTTCATAAAAACGTTCTGCATCAGCTACAGTCATTTGTGTTAATTTAAGAGCCACAATGCGGAAACCTGATGCTGTAATTTTATCTAAAATAGCCCCAACGTGTCCTTTTTCAACTGCGTCTGGCTTTAGCATGGTCAATGTTCTGTTTGTTATCATCTAAATAAGAATTTATAAATTTGGCACAAAAATATACATTTACTACTTACTCGGCAAATGCCTGCAATGAGGATTTTAAAAAAATGATTTAAAACAACAAAACTCATTTATTAATTTTCAATTATAAACCTCTCTTTTTTATTTATTTTTAATACTCCTAATCCTCATAAAAAACTATCTATGCCTACAGAAAACCTCATAGCTAATTATCCTAAAACATAGATTTTAAATTAAGAACTAGCCATGCTCTTAAAATAGAAAGATGCTAATTCATTACGCTAAATTCTCTAATAAATGTATCTTCGCTTTTATGAACAAAATTCAAATCCAGCAAATTCATTCGCTTTTAGACACACCTAAGAAGGTTGTCGTTGTAGGGCATCAAAACCCTGATGGTGATGCCATTGGCTCTTGTCTAGCTCTTGCTAAAACATTAAAAAAACTTGGTCATAATGCACATGTAATCATGCCAAATGCACATCCTAAGTTTTTACAATGGATGCCTGGCAGTGATGAAATTCTACATTATGAAAAAGATCATAAAGAAATAGATGCACTGTTGGCAGAAGTAGATATAGTTTTTACACTAGACTTTAATTCTTTAAGTAGAATTGGAGGTTTACAACAACCTTTAGAAAAGCTTATTGAAAAAGAAATTCCGTTTATAATGATTGATCATCATCAATCTCCAGATGATTATGCTTTAGTTACTTATTCCGATACAGAAATGAGTTCTACTGCACAGATGGTATATCATTTCATAGAGACAATGGATTGGCTTTCATTAATGGATGCAGATATAGCTTCTTGTATATATACAGGAATACTTACCGACACGGGTTCGTTTAAATATAGAAATACTACCGCCACTACCCACCGAGTAGCAGCAGAATTGCTAGAAGCAGGTGCAGTAAATTGGAATATCAGCAATAACCTATTTGATACAAATAGTGAAGATAGACTAAAACTTTTAAGTACGGCATTGGGTAACTTAGTGGTATTAAAGGATTACAATGCTGCATACATCACATTAAGTCAAGCAGAACTAGATGCACATCATTTTCAAAAAGGAGATACTGAAGGTTTTGTGAATTATGCATTATCGATTGAAAATGTTAACTTGGCATTGATCTTTATAGAAAATGCTAATGAAAAAATTATTAAAATATCCTTACGTAGTAAAGGAGATTTTTCGGTAAATGAATTGGCTAGAGATCATTTTAATGGCGGTGGGCATAATAATGCAGCTGGCGGAAGAAGTACTATGAGCTTGGAAGATACGGTAGCATACTTTAAAAAGATTTTAGAAGATTATAAAAAAGAATTGACAAATGAATAAACTAAATTATTTTTTTCTTCTGTGTTGTTCTTTACTGCTTTTTGTAAGCTGTGGAAAACAACCAGAACCTCGACATCCTGTAGAACAAAAATCAGGTTCTTTTTTATTCAATGCTTCTATTGAAAAGAACAAAAAGATAAATAAACAAGAGGAAACATATATCAAGGAGCTTATTGAAGCAGATAGTATAAGAGAGTATCACTTATCAAAATCTGGATTTTGGTATTATTATGTTACCAAAGATTCGACCAATGGCCAATCACCTGATGTGGGTGACCGCATTAAATTTGAATATAATTTATCGGATATAAACGGAAATGAGATTCTCTCTACAGAAGATATCGGGGAACAAATATATCATGTGGATCAATCCAATCAAGAATTGATTTCAGGAATCCGAGAAGGACTTAAATTAATGCATGTAGGAGAAACGGTTACTTTTCTATTCCCCTCCTATAAAGCGTTTGGTTACTATGGTTATGAAGGCTATATAGGACCTAATACACCTTTACAGTCTACTATCACTTTAAATTCTATAGAAAAATCTAAACCAAAAACAGACTATGAAAAAGAATAGTTTATTAATTTTAATCTTATTTATAAGCACTCTTCTAGTTTCATGCAAAAGCAGTTATCATAAGAGTTTTGGCGATGGAATGTTTGCAGAATTTGAAACTAATCATGGAGTATTTGTAGCAAAATTATATCACGAAGAAACTCCACTCACTGTGGCCAACTTTGTTTCCCTCGCAGAAGGAAAAAATAAAATGGTTACCAATGATAAGAAAAAAGGAAAGCCTTATTATGATGGATTAATTTTTCATCGAATAATTAAAGATTTCATGATTCAAGGAGGCGATCCTGATGGTACAGGAGCCGGAGGCCCAGGATATAAATTTAAGGATGAGATTGTACCAACACTTAAACACGATAGTAAAGGAATACTTTCTATGGCAAATGCTGGTCCAGGTACAAATGGAAGTCAATTCTTTATCACTCTTAAAGAAACACCTTGGCTGGACGGTAAACACACCGTATTTGGAAAAATTATTAAAGGGCAAGAAATAGTAGATGAAATTGGACAAGTAGAAACTGGCCCTCGTGATAGACCTATAGATGATGTGGTAATAAAACACATTACAATCATTAAAAACGGTAGACCTAAATTAAAGGCATTTGAAAAACAATTTGAAGAAATAAAAAACGAATAAATCAAATATGAATATGAGAAAAATCAGTTTAATTACTTTAATTCTACTTATAGGAGGATTACTATATGCATGCAACAACTCAGAGCACAATGATTTGGGTGATGGGGTATTTGCTAAGTTTGAAACAAACAAAGGTACTTTTATTGCTAAACTACATCACGAAGAAACACCAATGACTGTTGCAAACTTTGTAGAACTTGCCGAAGGAACCAATGATATGGTTACCGATGAAGATTTAAAAGGAAAACCTTTTTACGATGGTTTGAAGTTCCATAGAGTTATTTCAGATTTCATGATTCAAGGTGGTGACCCTCAAGGTACTGGTTCTGGTGGACCTGGATATCGCTTTCCAGATGAAATTGTACCTGAATTAAGACACGATAGTAAGGGTATTTTATCTATGGCAAACTCTGGACCAGCTACAAACGGGAGTCAATTCTTTATTACTCTTAAAGAGACACCTTGGTTAGATGGTAGACATACTGTTTTTGGAGAAATTGTAGAAGGTCAAGAAATCGTTGATGAAATTGGGCAAGTAGAAACTAGTTCTAGTGACAAACCAAAAGATGAAATCATCATGAAAAAGGTTACTATTATAAAAAATGGTAATCCTAAAATCGAAGACTTTAAAAAACAACTTGAAGCCTTCGAAAAAGAACAAGAAGAGAAAGAAACTGCAGTAAAAGAAACACAAGAAAAAAATAAAGCTAAGTTTGAAAAGCTTTTCGAAGATTCGGAAGAACTAGAAAGCGGAGTTCTTGTTCATTATGTAAATAAAACCGATAATGAGAAACCAGAATATCAAACAAAAGTAGCGGTAAGCTATGCTGGTTTCTTAGAAAACGGAACCCTATTCGATTCCAATATTTACGACTTAGTTAAAGAAAATACTGTAGAAGAATTAGACGAGTCTAGATTCATGCCAATGAGTTTAGAAATTAGTCCAGAACTAGGACTAATTCCAGGGTTTAGAGAAGCATTATTAAATATGAAATATGGAGAGAAGGTATACATATATATTCCATCACATTTAGCATATGGAGAATCTGGTGTACCTGGAGTTATTCCTCCAAATTCAGAATTAATATTCTATATTGAAATGGATAAAGCTGAATAAGAATTAGCTTTCATAAATCCATAAAAAATCCAGTTTCAAAAAATGAAACTGGATTTTTTTTATTTAACTCTTTAAAATTTCTATTAGTTTTTAGCAGGAATTTGCTTTAATATCTCTAATAAGAACTTCCAGAATTTTTGTGTAGAGCTTATGCTTGCTCTCTCATCTGGTGAATGCGCTCCAAGAATATCAGGACCAAAAGAAATCATTTCCATTCCTGGATAGTGATCACCAATAATTCCACACTCTAATCCTGCATGACAAGCTGCAACATTTGCTTTTTCACCAAACAACTTGGTGTATAGACTATCCATTACCTCTAAAATTTGACTATCCATATTAGGTTGCCATCCTGGATAATCTCCAGATAATTTTACATTTGCATCGATTAAATGGAATACCGACTTTATCGAATTTGCCAAATCGGCTTTACCACTCTCTACTGAAGATCGCAATAAACATTCAACATGCATTTTACCATCTTTAAATATTACACGAGCAATATTATTAGAAGTTTCTACTAAACCTTCTACATCTGGACTCATACGAAATACACCATTATGTACTGCATAAATAGCTTGCGTAAGTTGTGCGAAATCTCGATGAGATAAAGCTTTATCAGCCTCAATAGTGGTTTTATCAATTAAAATTTCTAATTCTGGCTCTATACTCTTAAACTCTGCAAGTATGTGTTCTTTCTCTGTATTTAAGCTATTTAAGAAATCTTGTTCATTACCCTTAGACACAACCAATTTAGCTTTAGACTCTCTAGGAATAGCATTACGTAATCCTCCTCCATCAATTTCTATTAAATTTGCTTTTTCGCTTACAACATATAATATACGATTCATCAATTTATTAGCGTTTCCAAGTCCTTTATGGATTTCCATTCCACTATGTCCACCTTGCAAACCTTTAATCGTAATCTTATATCCTAATCCATCGGCAGGAATAGCTTCTAAAGTATAATTTTTAGTAGCGGTAAGGTCTACCCCTCCAGCACAACCTATTCCTATTTCATCATCCTCCTCTGTATCTAAATTTAGTAGTATTTCTCCTTTTAAGAAATCAGGTTCTAGTCCTATAGCCCCAGTCATTCCAGTTTCTTCGTCTATAGTAAATAACGCTTCTAAAGCTGGATGTTCTATACTATCACTTTCTAAAATACTCATAATAGATGCTACTCCTAACCCGTTATCTGCACCAAGCGTTGTTCCCTTTGCTTTTACCCAATCTCCATCTACATACATTTCAATTCCTTGTGTGTCAAAATCGAAATCTGTATCATTATTTTTTTGGTGTACCATATCTAAATGCGACTGCAAAACCACCATTTTTCTGTCCTCCATTCCTTTGGTTGCTGGCTTTCTTATAAGTACATTTCCTACACCATCTACTTTAGTTTCTAGACCTAACTTCTCACCAAATTCTTTCATAAAAGCAATCACTCGCTCTTCTTTTTTTGAAGCTCTTGGTACCGCATTTAAATCAGCAAAGTTATTCCAAACTTGTTTTGGTTCTAGACCACGAATTTCTTCATTCATATATTTTATATTTTTATTTATTAACTAAGAATAACAAAAATACGCCTTATTCTTTAAAAACAAGAACAAACACAGATAGTCACTAATAGAATTTTACGTAATTTACTTTCTAGTTTTAGTATAAGATAATGAGAAAAAAAATAAATATAATCTTAAGTATTCTTCTACCTATACAATGGATTTTTATAAGGTGGATTAGTAATTACCCACATCAAGTAGAAACTTATTATAGTGAAGGAATTTATCCCAAAATAGCTATTATTCTACAAACTATTTTTGGTTGGATTCCATTTTCATTAGGAGATATTTTATACTTTTTCTTCGGAATATGGTGCATATATATGATTTATCGTTTGTTAAAAGACAAAAGAAGAGGAATAAAAACAAATTTACTTCGTATCACCAGTGCACTTTCTATATTGTACTTCGCATTTCACTTTTTATGGGCTATAAACTATTATCGTCCTCCTCTCTACTATAACTTAGGATTAGAAGCTACTTATACTACTGAAGAGCTATATACTACGACCAAAAAATTAATATATAACACCAATAAGTTACATAACAAACTAACAATTTCTGATAGTATTATTTCAAGTCCCTACTCTAAAAAAGAAATTAGAAATATTGCTTTTATAGGATATAAAAACGTATCTGAAAAAATCACTCCAAATATACAACCACCACAAAGCATTAAAAATAGTCTTTATAGTCTCCCGATTTCATATTTAGGATATGGCGGATATTTTAATCCATTTACAGGAGAAGCACAAATAAATGCAAAGACTCCCGAAACACTTTATGCTGTAATTGCCACTCATGAACAAGCACATCAATTAGGTTATGCTGCCGAGAATGAAGCTAATTTTATTGGTGTAATTGCAAGTATTCAAAATCCAGAAACATTTATGCAGTATGCTGGATATAGTTACGGATTACGTTATTGTTTGAATGAATTGTCCAGGCGGGATAAAGAACTCTATAATGAACTCTATAAAACAGTAGCTCCTGGCACCCTTGCTATGTATAAAAGTCATTATGAATTTTGGAAAAAATACGACACACCTATTGAGGATATTTCTAAATTTGTTTGGGATAAATTTCTTAAAGTAAGTAAACAAAAAGATGGAATAACAAGCTATAGTTATATTGTAGCTTTATTAGTTAATTACGATAAACACAATCCCACATTCTTCGAATAGACCGAAAGCAATAACTTGATTAGATGAATTTTTCTACAGAATATTGTAACTTGCAGTCTAAAGTATAATTCGTTAGTATATAGTACGTGGATATAGAAGCTATCATAGATAATGTAGCAGAAGTACTGAAGGAAACACCTTCTGCACAAAGCACCGTAAAACCTGGAAAAAATATAAACAAACGCTTTAGAGCTTTAGCCGAATATATGGTTAACAAAGCTATTAAGCATGATGCCCTAATCGTGTCAAAAAACGGTATGGGAGTTGCTATTTTATTCGAGCATAAAAAAGGAGCTAAAGGACAATTTAAAGATCCTATTAGTGAACAAATCAAACTTCTTTTTAAAGTTACTGGTTTGAAAAATGCATTACGAATTATAAAAAATCAAAAAATAGTAGCATCACAACGTCCAGACGACGAAGCATATCTATATTGCTGGTTTTGGGGTATAGCTAAAGATAGTCGTGGTGCCGAAGCACAGGTAGGTAAGGAAATGAAGGATACATTACTTCAAATTGCCGATGAAAAACAATTACCATTATATGCAGAAACTCGAACCAAACGAAATGTAATCGTGTATCGACGTTATGGATTTGAGATGTTTCATGAATGGGATCACCCAGATGGAGATAAAATGTGGTTTCTTCGATATTTGCCTAAACCTATAAAGAAATAGACAATGGATAAGTATATTGAAAGCTTACAGAATCCATTGATTAAACAAATCCGAAGTTTACAACAAAAATCTAGAGAAAGAAGAAAATCTGGACTTTTTATTGTAGAAGGTATTCGCGAACTTATAATTGCATCGCAATCTGGATATACTATCCAAACTCTATTGTACTGTAAAGATGTTATATCTGATGCGGATTTAAATCATCTCTTACAACAGATTAAGCAAAAAATAGAACGTGTAGAAATCGGAAAGCAGGTATATGAAAAACTAGCTTATAGAAGTAGCACAGAAGGTGTTTTAGCAATAATAAAAACACAAGATCACGATTTAGCGAACTTTAAAAATAAAATAAGTAGCACTCCACTACTATTAGTTGCCGAAGCACCTGAAAAACCGGGAAACATTGGAGCATTACTGCGCACTGCCGATGCTGCAAATCTCGATGGAGTGATTATTGCCAATCCGCGAACCGATTTGTATAACCCAAATACTATTCGTTCTAGTGTGGGTTGTATTTTTTCTATGCCTATCGCGACAGGTAATACTCAAGAAATAATTCAATTTCTTAATCAAAATAATATTGCTATCTACTCTGCTATCCTACAAGATTCTGAATTATATACCGATATGGACTACACAAAAAGCACCGCTATAGTAGTTGGCACAGAGGATATAGGACTTAGCCAAGAATGGAGAGATGCCAGCAAGAAAAATATCAGAATTCCAATGGAAGGAAAAATAGATTCTATGAATGTATCTGTCGCTGCAGGAATTCTAATTTTTGAAGCAAAAAGACAACGCAACTTTAAATAAATTTTTCTTTTCAAATAAGAAAGAATAAATACTTAGTCTAGATCTTAATCTAAATTATATTCTTTCATACCCCCTCTTATACAGTGTCTAAAACTCTGCGAACAAATACTTTCCAATTTTTAGAACAATAAATAGTTAAAAAGCTCTTATTTGTTAAACTTTTGTTAACTTATAGTACTATGCGTAACAAAGTACCTTCTTAAAGACATATATTTGTGTAACATAATAACGAAGTATAATGAAAGAGCATGTGACTATCACTCAACAAGAAAAAAATATAGCAATGTTTGCCTATCTCGGAACCTTTATGAGATATGCATTTCTATTAGCGCCATTTTTAGCATTAAACATGTCACTTATTCGATAACACCTATAAATTATGAGCTATATTATTCATTACATCATTGCAATTACATTTAGTCTTTTAGGTGTTCAAATACCTAAGACCAATGTACATCACAGAACTATAACGACTAAAAAGACAAGAGTAAACACATTGAATCAACTAAAGGAAAATAATAACGACTGCATAACTCCTTTCAACCATTTAATACTATTAGACATTCCAAATTTTAATCCACATATAGATAATAAATTATGAAGATAGAAAACACTGAAGCCCAAATGCGTAAAGGCATATTAGAGTATTGTATTCTATCTATTTTAAATAATGGAGAAGCCTATACGTCCGATATATTAAAAGAACTAAAAGAAGGTAAAATGATTGTAGTAGAAGGTACTATCTATCCCCTACTCAATCGTTTACGAACTGCCAAGTTACTTACCTATAGATGGGAAGAATCTAGTAGTGGACCTCCAAGGAAATACTATTCACTCACTGAAAAAGGAGAACAATTTTTAGAACAATTAGAGAGGAGTTGGAACGAATTAACGCAAGCAGTAAATAAAATAACCAAGAAGTAATCATGAAAAAAACAATACAAGTAAATTTAGGAGGTAGTGTATTCTTTATTGATGAAGATGCATACCAATTGTTAGATATATACTTAAAAAAGATAAAAGAGTATTTATCTAATAATGAAGATCGTGATGAAATCATAACTGATATTGAGCTTCGAATTGCAGAATTATTATATGATAAGCGTACTTCAAAGACCGATGCTATCACTATAAACCATATAGAAGAAATTATTTCTATAATGGGAGAACCAGAAGCATTTCGAATGGATGCAGATACAGAAGAAGGCAATTCATTTACACAAAGTGAAACAGGAAAAGCTAATAAAAAATTCTTTCGAGATCCAGACGATCGTTTTATTGGAGGGGTTGCTTCTGGTTTAGCACATTATATTGGTATAGAGCCAGTTTGGATGCGTTTACTCACCGTATTATTAGTATTGGCTGGTGTAGGTAGTCCAATTGTGGTATACATCATTTTATGGATAGTAGTTCCTGAGGCCAAAACAACTTCAGAAAAATTACAAATGAAAGGAAAACCTGTCAACCTATCCAACATAGAAAAGACTTTAAAAAAAGAATATGATAATGTAGCTGAAAAAGTAAAAAATGTCGATCTAAAGAAAAGGTCTGCAATTTTTTTTGACGGATTAATGAAAGTTGGAAAAATACTATTAAGAGTCTTCTTAGTGTTTTTGAGTCTTATTTTACTCCTTGTCTCCTTGGTAGTTATTATTGCATTAATCATTAGTTTAATCGCACCAAGTTTAACTATCTTACCAGAGATTTATGACAATATAGATTTCAATTCTATAACATACAAATTGTGGCACATAGCTATCTCCATCTCACTAGGCATTCCGTTTATTGGATTATTTATACTAAGTTTACATATCATTAATCCGAAG
>JAJYTI010000207.1 GCA_021793135.1 Bacteroidota bacterium | reverse complement strand
CTATTTTGCCCCCTGCAAAAAATAAACCCCTGATAGTCAAAGACTTCAGGGGTTGTTAGGTGGTCCCACCTGGGCTTGAACCAGGGACCCCTTGATTATGAGTCAAGTGCTCTAACCAGCTGAGCTATGGGACCTAAACTGCGTGCAAATATAAGTTACTTTTTATATTACACAAAAGAAAAAATCATTTTATTCATTTATTCTATCTCTTGGCATAATTCTACCAATACTCCATTAGAGGATTTAGGATGAACAAATACCACTAATTTATTATCGGCTCCTTTACGTGGTTCTTCATTTATAATTTGAAAACCTTCTGCCTTTAATCGATCTACTTCTGCATGAATATCTGCTACTGCAAAAGCGATATGATGAATACCCTCTCCTTTCTTTTCGATAAACTTAGCTATTGGACTATCAGGATTTGTTGCTGCCAATAATTCTATCTTACTTTCCCCCATAGTAAAGAAAGAAGTAATAACTCCCTCTGAATCAACCTCCTCTTGTTTATAAGGCTCATATCCCAGAAGCTTTTCATATGTATTATTCGCCGATTCTATATCCTTAACTGCTATTCCTATGTGTTCTATCTTTTGCATGTTGTAAAAATTAGTATCTTCAAAAATAGCAAATCTTTAAATAGTAGTACTTTTGTAGCATGGAAGAAACCAATAGACAAAAAAAAGTAGGAAAGGTTTTGCAAAAAGATATTGCAAACTACCTTCAAGAAATGTTGCGCAGTTCAGGGCAACATGGCATAATTATAAGCGTATCGGAAGTGAAGCCAACTATTGACTTTATGGAAGCAAAAGTTTATTTAAGCATATTCCCTTCGGATAAAGCAAAACCAATCTTAGAAGAAATCAATATTTTAAAACCTAAAATTAAGCATCACGTTGCAAAACTAACACGTCATCAGATTCGTAAAATGCCGGAGCTAACCTTCTTCATAGACGACCGACAAGAACGTGCCGATGCAATTACTCGTGCACTAAAAGGAGAAGACAATCCGTTAAAAGACAATAAAGAATAATTAAACTCATAGCGACTGAATGAAGTTTCCTGTATTTCTCGCCAAACGATATTTATTATCCAAGAGCAGTAATAATGCCATTAATATAATTACGGGCATTGCGGCCTTAGGTATCGTTATTGGCGCTATGTCGTTATTTATAGTTTTATCGGGATTTGCAGGTCTAAAAGAGTTTAGTCTTCAATTTACTAACTACTTCGATAGTGATTATCAAATCACACCCGAAAAAGGAAAGACTTTTATATTAACTGAAAACAATTTAAAAGCTCTAGAAAACTCGGAAGACATTATTGCATATTCTAAGATCATTGAGGAAAGAGTTTTTCTTCATTTCAATGGTAAAAGCCATATTGCCTATATTAAAGGGATAGACGAAAATTACGAAAAGGTCAATGCTATAGATAGTATTCTTTATGCTGGTAAATGGCTCGAAGAAGATAATAATGAAGTGGTAATAGGAACTGGAACTTCTTCTAAACTTTCCCTAGGCATGTATGATTATTCCGACTTATTAGAGATATACGTACCAAAACCTGGACAAGGACAAGTATTAGATCCAACTAATGCTTTTAACAGACAGAAAGCTATAGTTTCTGGCATATATTACGTTGCAGATGATATCAATTCAAAATACATCTTTAGTGATTTTGACTTTGCTAAATCTCTGTTACAATTAAAAGATAATGAAGTATATGCATTAGAAATAAAAGCGAACCCAAGAGTAAAAGAAAATATTATTAGAAAAGAACTGCAAGGCATTCTTGGTGAAGATATTATCATCAAAAATAGAATGCAGCAAAATGATGCTCTCTACAAAATGCTTAATACAGAGAACATCGCAGTATATCTTATCTTTACACTCGTATTAATTGTAGCTCTATTCAATGTAATAGGGTCTATTATTATGATGATACTAGACAAAAGAAAGGATATTCATACACTATACAATCTTGGAGCGAGTATACCTTCTATTCGTCGTGCGTTCTTCTTACAAGGCGCATTAATGACAGGGATAGGTGGTTTTATAGGAGTTATCTTAGGGATTATTGTAGTATGGGCACAAATACAATGGAAACTAGTTTATATAACCGCTTCTTTACCGTATCCTGTAAAATTACGATTAGATAATATTTTATTAGTTCTAGGAACGATTGTCTTATTAGGATTTATCGCTTCTAAAATAGCTTCTACACGAGTAAAAGAAAGTCTTATTTCTTAAGAAAACTGATAATCACCAAACTTTTCAAGCACCTCATCAAAGGCAGCAAACACATCTTGTGCTTCATCGCTAGTAACCATTTTCATACGATAAGGTTTAAAATTAGGGATGCCTTTAAAATAGTTGGTATAATGACGACGCGTTTCAAGTACTCCTAAACGTTCACCTTTCCAATCAATAGCCATTTGTAAATGACGTCTAGCAGCCTCTACTCTTTCTGCCATTGTAGGTTTTGGCAAATGTTTTCCTGTTGCTATATAGTGTTTTACTTCTTTGAAAAACCATGGATTACCAATACTAGCACGTCCAATCATTGCACCATCTAATCCGTATTTATCTCGCATCTCCACAGCTCTCTCTGGAGTATTAACATCGCCATTACCAAAAACAGGTATATGCATACGCGGATTATTTTTCACCTCGGCAATTTTAGTCCAATCGGCATGCCCTTTATACATCTGTACTCGTGTACGTCCGTGAATAGAAATAGCTTTACATCCTACATCTTGCAAGCGTTCGGCTACTTCTACAATACGAATAGATTCTTTATCCCATCCTAATCTAGTTTTCACGGTAATAGGAAGTTTGGTATGCTTTACCATAGCTTCGGTAAGCTTTACCATTTTATCTATATCTTTTAGTATCCCTGCACCAGCACCTTTACAAACTACTTTTGATACTGGACATCCAAAATTGATATCAATGATATCTGGACCTGTTTGCTCTACGATTTCTACACTTCGCAACATAGAATCTAAGTTTGCACCAAAAATCTGAATTCCTACAGGACGTTCCTTTTCATAGATATCCAGTTTAATTACACTTTTTGCTGCATCACGAATCAATCCTTCGGAAGAGATAAACTCCGTATATACTACGTCTGCACCTTGCTCTTTACAAAGTGCTCTAAAAGGCGGGTCACTAACATCTTCCATAGGTGCTAGCAACAAAGGGAATTCGCCTAATTCTATGTCTCCTATTTTTACCATAACTTGGCAAAATTACAGCTTGTTTTGTTATTGAAAAAATAAAACGCCAAAAGTGAGAAATCTTTAACCTATTTAAGACCTACTTTTTATATGAAAATTACAATATGAGATAGCTAAACTAAAAAACAATATAATGCTTAGATTTCCGTATATTTGCAAATTAATTTATCTGTGGAAATTTGGATATGAAGAACATTAGAAACTTTTGCATCATTGCGCATATCGATCACGGTAAAAGTACGCTTGCAGACCGGTTGTTAGATCAAACAGGAGCAGTGGCTGAACGTGATAAGCAAGATAGGCTTTTGGATAGTATGGATTTGGAGCAGGAACGAGGGATTACCATTAAAAGCCATGCGGTGCAAATGGAATATACCTACAAAGGTGAAAAATATATTCTTAACCTTAGATCGGA
>JAJYTI010000206.1 GCA_021793135.1 Bacteroidota bacterium | reverse complement strand
TCCGATCTATACTTTAGTATTATAATTTAGCACTTATTTTTTAGGTGATGATTTGTATATCAGTAGTTTACTTGTATGTGCTTATTTTTTTGGCACTACTTTAATATTTTACTCATTGTTCCACCTGTATATTTGCTACCTTAATTAAGGGGTTAAGTTATAAATTTATACTTCATAAACTTAACTATTGTAATAGCTGTTCCTAAGTTATTACAATACCGAAAACAGTATATATGGAAGAGTGGATTGTTAGAAAATTTCTTATATGGTCTTTTTTTAAACTTAGTAAAAAGTTGAAATTATGGTGGAATTTCTTCTTATTCTATTTTTTTAATAGTGATACAAGAAAGATAGTTTATCAATTATAAAACTTCCAATTTATGTTTCCTTTGGCTATTTTAATTACTGTATTATGCGCAGTAACTCTCTATATAAGATTTAGATTGGTTGAAAAAAAACCTTTAGAGCGTTTGTTTAATTTCTTGATCATCTATATTTTATTTCATACTTTACACATTACCGTAATAAGTCTCTTTCTAGAGTCAAATCCCTATTTAGATGCATTAGCTCCCTATAGATTGATTTATCCTCCTTTACTGTTTTTTGTTGTAGAATTAATCTATAATAAGAATGCTCAGCAAGTAAAATCTAATATGTTGTTGCATTTTATACCGATTTTTGTTTTTTCTTTTTTGTACTTATTAATGAGTCTATCCAGAGATTTAAGGCTAATATATGGCCGTTATGTTTTTGATTTCTTATTGTTTACAGAATCTATTAACTATCTCTTTTATGCGGTTTGGTCAAGCGTCATTATGTATAAAAATCAAGAAGGTAATCTGCAGATGAAAATAGTTTTAGAAATGATGGTGGTGTTATCTGTAATGGCAGGAACTTTTTCATTTTTTAAATTTTTTGAATTGTATCCAGAGAATGATTTAGTAGTTACTTCTAGTGCAATTACTTTAACTTTTCTGCTAGTCTTAATTGGTTTATTGTTTATCGTCACGGTGGAAAATCTTTCTCTTAAGAAAGAGACTAATAAAAATTCCAAAAAGAGGACATACAAAAGAAGTTCTACGATAAGTAGGAGCTATGGGGAAAATACTGTTAATTATAAATTGGACCGTCCTAATGAAAATACTTTAACACCATTCTCTGCTATAAGTTTAGCCCAAGGTGAAGATGAAATCTTATTGCAGAGGTTGTCTTTGTTAAATACGCATCATTGGTATCTCAATCCTGATGCTGATCTCCCTACTTTGGCACAAGAATTAAAAACTTCTACTCATCAATTGTCCAAAACTATTAATGCAAAATTTGAAATGAATTTCAATCAATATCTTAATAGCTTAAGAGTAGATTATGTAATTCAAACTATCAATACCTATCTAATTCAAGATAGGATATTGCCTTCTATAGAAGAACTTTATATGTCTGCAGGGTTCAATTCAAAATCAACATTTAATAGACATTTCAAAAGAATAGCTGGAACTACTCCTTCTGAATATATTCAATCTATAGATTCGCTGTAGTTTAAGTTGCTTTTGACACTCTTTGTTATTATAAGTCTCTGTTATTTAGGGTTTTACTGCCAGTGTTTGGTTTTATTGATACGTATCATAATCTTAAATCGATAGTTGCAATAGCGATCTGAAACTAATATGCTTTTTCGATATTTTACTTTTACCTCAAAATTAGTTCACAACTCTCTACATTGATAATTTAAGCTAAAAGTGATAAAAATCAGAACCGCTCTAATTTATACTATGTAGAAAGCACACTAAAATCGATTTATATGAAGAAAATTACAATTTTAGCTTCAGCGCTCATGTTAGCTGGAGTGTTTCAGGCAAATGCACAGATGGGAATTGGGACTCCCAACCCAAGTGATGCGACTATGTTAGAAGTACAGGCTTCGGATAAAGGTGTTCTTATTCCACGTGTGAGTTTAACTGCTACAGGTGAGTTTGCTCCATTAGTTGGAACGAGCGAAGAGAGTATTTTAGTGTATAATATAAGTACTTCCTCTGATTTGGATGAAGCTGATGCGGTTTGGCCAGGATTCTATTATTGGAGAGATAATGAGTGGCAGCGTATAGTGAATGCAGAAGACCTAAATGCAGCTATTGAAAATTTGGATACTATTTTTAATGAAAATATCGAACAAATCCATGACCTTATTAATTATATCGCTCCAAGTAATCCAAATAATATCGATGATAATGGGGATCCAATAGTAACAGAAGACCACTCCACAGTAGTATGGGACGAAGGTACTGGGAATTTCTATCTAGTAACCTATGACCCAACATCTGAATCGTATGTACGGACTATTATAAATTTAGAGAACTTAATTTCTGGTGCAGAAACCCATACTTTTATCAGAATCGAACAGACTACAGATGAACCTGATGTGTATCATTATTTTTCTGAAGAAGCTATCAAAACTTGGATGGCAATAGATCCAGCCAATAATACAGATCCAGTCCAAGATATGTTAAGTTCTGAGCCTGGAGTAGTGACTATCGATGTGGTAGGCGACGTGGTGAATAATTTTGAATACATCCTCGAACAAGAAATCACCTACGAAGGAGGTACCCATACTATTGAGGAAATCATCCAAATGATTTCTTCGGAAGTGGAGGGAAATGTAATCTATACTGAGATTAATCCTGGCGAGTGGGTGTTCCAATATTTTGATGGAACGAATTATGTTACGATTGATCTTACAGATTTAGTAGCAGAAGCAGAAACCAATACTTTTATTCGAATAGTACCTGAAACGGATGGTCCAGATGTGTATTATTACTTCTCCGAAGAGGCTATCAAAACTTGGTTGGCTGCAGATAGTACCAATACCAGTCCAGAAACCAATATGCCAATAACAGAGCCAGGAGTGGTGCTTATTGATCCAGTAGCAGATGTTCTTCAAGATATTATTAATGAAGGAGATGTCTATGTAGAGATTCTCAATATGTTAGAAGGCGAATATGGTAATGTGTATTTCGATGCCACTACTAACGAGTTTTATTATATCGACGAAGACGGTGATCAGCAACCTATTGATTGGTCTGAATTTGATACAGTAAATACCAGTTTCACTTTGGTTAATGACCAATTAGTGATTACAGATTCTTCTGGCGATACGGTGGAATTAGATGTAGAGGAGCTTGCTAATAACAGTACGTTCATCACCACCATAACTTCCAACCAAGAATTTATCGACGAGATTATCAATATGCTAGAAGGCGAATATGGTAATGTGTATTTCGATGCCATTACTAGCGAGTTTTATTATATCGACGAAGACGGTGATCAGCAACCTATTGATTGGTCTGATTTTGATACGGTAAACACTAGTTTCACCTTGGTTGATGACCAATTAGTGATTACAGATTCTTCTGGCGATACGGTGGAATTAGATGTAGAGGAGCTTGCTAATAACAGTACGTTCATCAACACCATAACTTCCAACCAAGAATTTATCGACGAGATTCTTAATCTGCTAGAAGGCGAATATGGTAATGTGTATTTCGATGCCATTACTAACGAGTTTTATTATATCGACGAAGACGGTGATCAGCAACCTATTGATTGGTCTGAATTTGATACAGTAAATACCAGTTTCACTTTGGTTAATGACCAATTAGTGATTACAGATTCTTCTGGC
>JAJYTI010000012.1 GCA_021793135.1 Bacteroidota bacterium | reverse complement strand
TGGTTTGTGGTTCGTCTTTCAAAAATAAAGGTGTTCAGTTCTTATTGGATGCAGTTGTTAGATACTTACCATCACCAGTAGATAAGGATGCTATTATTGGGGTAAATCCTGATACAGAAGAAGAAGAGAGAAGAAAACCAGATGTGAAAGAGCCGTTCTCGGCACTTGCTTTTAAAATTGCTACAGATCCATTTGTTGGTCGTTTAGCTTTCTTTAGAGCTTACTCTGGTAGATTAGATGCTGGTTCTTATGTTTTAAACAACCGTTCTGGTAAGCGTGAGCGTATTTCTAGAATTTATCAAATGCATTCTAATAACCAAAACTCTATCGATTATATCGAAGCTGGAGATATTGGTGCAGCAGTTGGATTTAAAGATATTAAAACTGGTGATACTCTTACAGATGAGAAACATCCAATTATTTTAGAAAATATTGATTTCCCAGATCCAGTAATCGGGGTTGCTGTAGAGCCAAAAACTAAAGCGGATGTGGATAAGTTGAGTATGGCGTTAACTAAGTTAGCGGAAGAAGATCCAACTTTCCAAGTTCGTACAGATGAGGCTTCAGGTCAAACTGTAATTTCTGGAATGGGTGAATTGCATATCGATATTTTGATCGAGCGTTTAAAGCGTGAATTCAAAGTAGAGGTAAACCAAGGACAACCACAGGTTGAGTACAAGGAAGCATTTACCAAATATGCAGATCACCGTGAAACTTATAAGAGACAAACTGGTGGTCGCGGTAAATTCGCTGATATTGTATTTACTATTGGTCCTGCAGAGGAAGGCAAAGAAGGTCTTGAATTCGTTGATGAAATTAAAGGTGGTAACATTCCAAGAGAATTTATCCCTTCAGTAGAAAAAGGATTCAGAGATGCTATGAAAAACGGTCCATTAGCTGGATTCGAAATGGATAGTATGAAAGTAACCTTAAAAGACGGGTCTTTCCACGCGGTAGACTCCGATCAATTGTCTTTCGAATTGGCGGCAAAACTTGGTTATAGAGCTGCTTCTAAAGCTGCTGGTGCTGTAATTCTTGAGCCAATCATGAAGTTAGAGGTTATTACTCCAGAAGAAAACATGGGTGATATCGTTGGTGACCTTAACCGTAGAAGAGGTCAAGTTAATGATATGACAGATCGTTCTGGTGCTAAATTAATCCGTGCAGAAGTTCCACTTTCAGAAATGTTTGGATACGTAACTACTTTACGTACTTTATCTTCTGGTAGAGCAACTTCGACAATGACGTTTTCACACTATGCAGAAACACCACCAAATATTTCTGCTGATGTAATTGCGGCTGCAACAGGAAACACTAACGAATAATTATTTTCGAGATGAGTCAAAAAATTAGAATAAAATTAAAGTCTTACGATCACAACTTAGTAGATAAGTCTTCTGAGAAAATCGTAAAAACAGTAAGAAGTACTGGTGCAGTGGTAACAGGGCCTATCCCTTTACCAACGCATAAAAAGATTTTTACCGTGTTGCGTTCACCACACGTAAATAAAAAATCAAGAGAACAATTTCAACTTAGCTCTCACAAGAGATTATTGGATATCTATAGCTCTTCATCAAAAACTATTGATGCTTTGATGAAGTTAGAGTTGCCAAGTGGGGTTGAAGTAGAGATTAAAGTCTGATAATTTACAGCACAAACAAGCGTTGTGCTCACATGTCCGGAGCTGCGTGCGAAGGAAAAATGGATTTCAAAATAATTTCAGGGTTGAATATTATTTTGACCCTGAAGTTGTTTTATAGATAATTTATAACTGAATATTAATTAATTTTTTAATCACATGTCTGGGTTAATAGGAAGAAAGATAGGTATGACTAGCCTATTCGATGAGAATGGAAAAAACATTCCATGTACTGTAATAGAGGCTGGTCCCTGTGTTGTTACCCAAGTCAGAACCAAAGAGGTTGACGGGTATGAAGCTCTTCAACTTGGTTTCGATGACGTAAAGACTGCAAATAAAGCTGCCGAAGGACACGCTAAAAAAGCAGGTACCGTTGCAAAACGTAAAGTCGTTGAATTCCAAGATTTTAATGGAGAGCACAAATTAGGTGATGTAATCACTGTTGAGCATTTTGAAGAAGGCGAGTACGTTGATGTTACTGGTACTTCTAAAGGTAAAGGTTTCCAAGGAACTGTTAAGCGTCACGGTTTTGGTGGATCAGAAATGAGCCACGGACAAAAACACGTAAATAGACGTCCAGGTTCTATTGGTGCGGCTTCTACTCCTGGTAGAGTTTTCAAAGGAAAAAAGATGGCTGGCCAAATGGGAAATGAAAAAGTTAAAGTACTAAACTTGCAGGTGTTAAAAGTAGTTCCTGAAAAGAATCTACTTGTTGTAAAGGGATGTGTTCCTGGGCATAACTCTGCATATGTAACTATTGAAAAGTAATGAAGGTAGCAGTATTAGATAAAAACGGAAAGGACACTGGTAGAGAGATTGAGTTATCTGCAAGTGTATTCGGTATAGAGCCTAATAATCACGCGCTATATCTTGATGTTAAGCAATACCTTGCTAACCAAAGACAAGGTACGCACAAAACAAAAGAAAGATCTGAAGTTCGTGGTAGTACGAAGAAGATAAAGAAACAAAAAGGAACTGGTACAGCTCGTGCTGGTGATATTAAGTCTCCTGTCTTCCGTGGTGGTGGAACCGTATTTGGTCCAAGACCAAGAAGCTATGCGCAAAACTTAAACAAAAAAGTTAAACGTTTAGCGCGTAAATCTGCATTAAGCTTAAAGGCTACAAACAAGAATATTATTGTTTTAGATTCTTTAGATTTTGATGCACCAAAAACAAAAGATTTCATTAATGTGTTGAAAGCATTAGGAGTAGATGATAAAAAATCTTTATTTGTGTTGGATAGCACAAATAAAAATGTATATTTGTCCTCTCGAAATGTGCCGCGTACAAAAGCTGTAACTAGCTCAGTATTAAACACATATGATATAATGAATGCTGATAACTTAATCTTGTTAGAGGATTCATTAACGCAAATTGAAGCTAACTTAAGTAAATAGAAGACGAGATGAGTATCTTAATTAAACCTATAATCACAGAAAAAGCGACTTTGGATTCAGAGAAATTCAATCGTTATGCTTTTTTGGTTAATCCACAGGCGAATAAGATTCAGATCAAAGAAGCGGTAGAAGCTGCTTACGATGTTTCTGTTACTTATGTTCGCACAATGAATGTTCGCGCAGATAGAACTACACGTTACACAAAAACTGGAGTTCAAACTGGTAAAACAAATGCTACTAAAAAAGCAATTGTACAGTTAGCGGACGGGGATATAATTGATTTTTACACTAACCTCTAAGAGATATCTTAGGTTAAACAAAAGACAAAAATGTCAGTAAGAAAATTAAAACCAACTACCCCAGGTCAGCGTTTTAGAGTTGTAAACGGATTTGACGCCGTGACAACTGATAAGCCGGAGAAAAGCCTATTGGCTCCGATAAAAAGATCGGGTGGTAGAAACAGTCAAGGAAAAATGACTATGCGCCAAATTGGTGGTGGTCATAAAAGAAGATATCGTATTATCGATTTCAAAAGAAACAAAGCTGGGATTCCTGCTACTGTTTCTACAATTGAGTACGATCCAAACCGTACGGCATTCATCGCGCTTGTAAATTATCAAGATGGTGAAAAGCGTTATGTTGTTGCTCAAAATGGTATGAAAGTAGGTCAGAATATCGTTTCTGGAGAAAATGTTGCTCCAGAAGTTGGTAATGCTATGCCTTTAGCTAATATACCTCTAGGTGCTATTGTTTCTTGTATAGAGCTAGCTCCTGGTAAAGGTGCTGCGCTTGCTCGTAGTGCTGGATCTTTTGCGCAAATACTTGCTAAGGAAGGTAAGTTTGTAACAGTGAAATTGCCTTCTGGCGAGGTTAGAATGATTTTAGGAACTTGTATGGCAACCATCGGTGCTGTATCTAACAGTGATCACCAGGTTCTTGTATCTGGTAAAGCTGGTAGAACAAGATGGTTGGGTAGAAGACCTCGTACTAGACCAGTTGTTATGAACCCTGTGGATCACCCAATGGGTGGTGGAGAAGGTAAGGCTTCTGGAGGGCACCCGCGTTCTCGTAACGGAATTTATGCTAAAGGGTATAAGACACGTTCTAGAACTAAAGCAAGTAATAAATATATTGTAGAACGTAGAAAGAAATAATAAGCTATGGCAAGATCATTAAAAAAAGGACCTTACGTTCATTTTAAATTAGATAGAAAAGTAGAGCAAGTTGGTGAGTCAAAAAAGAAGTCTGTTATTAAGACTTGGTCTAGAGACTCAATGATTACACCAGACTTTGTTGGGCTTACAATTGCAGTATATAACGGACGTCAATTCGTTCCAGTATATGTAACTGAAAACATGGTAGGTCACAAATTAGGAGAATTTTCACCTACAAGATCATTCCGTGGTCACGCAGGTGCTAAAAATAAAGGTAAAAGATAATAAGCCATGGGAGTAAGAAAAAGAGAAAGAGCATTGCAAATCAAGGAGGCTAAGAAGACGCAATATTACGCCAAGCTTAATAATTGCCCAACTTCACCTAGAAAAATGCGCTTAGTTGCAGATTTAATCCGTGGTGAAAAAGTTGAGGATGCCCTAAATACACTTCGTTTTAATCCGAAGGAGGCTTCCGCTCGCCTTGAGAAATTATTGTTGTCTGCTATTGCTAATTGGCAGGCTAAAAACGAAGACGCTTCTGTAGAAGATGCTGGTCTATTCGTAAAAGAAGTCCGTGTAGACGGCGGCGCTATGTTAAAAAGATTGCGTCCTGCTGCACAGGGTAGAGCACATAGAATTAGAAAACGCTCCAATCACGTAACACTCGTGCTTGGTGCAATTGATAACACACAAAGCAATTAATAAATGGGACAGAAAACAAATCCAATCGGAAATCGCCTTGGTATTATAAGAGGATGGGAGTCTAACTGGTACGGAGGAAATGACTATGGCGACAAGCTAGTCGAGGATGATAAGATTAGAAAATATATCCGTGTTCGTTTAAATAGAGCTAGTGTGTCAAGGGTAATAATTGAGCGTACCCTTAAGCTTGTAACCGTTACTATCACCACTTCTCGTCCAGGAATTATCATTGGAAAAGGAGGTCAGGAGGTAGACAAGCTAAAAGAAGAGCTTAAGAAAATTACCGGAAAAGAAGTTCAGATTAATATTCATGAAATTAAGCGACCTGAAGTTGATGCTTATTTAGTTGCAGCTAGTGTTGCTAGACAAATTGAGAGTCGTATCTCATATCGTCGTGCAATCAAAATGGCTATTGCAGCAGCTATGCGTATGAATGCTGAAGGAATCAAGATTCAAATATCTGGACGTCTTAATGGAGCTGAAATGGCTCGTACCGAAACCTATATGGAAGGACGTATTCCTCTTTCAACTTTTCGTGCAGATATCGACTATGCATTAGTTGAAGCACACACTTCTTATGGAAGAATGGGTGTTAAAGTATGGATTATGAAAGGAGAAGTATATGGCAAGAGAGACCTCTCACCTCTTGTAGGCCTTTCGAAAAAAGGTGGTAAAGGAGGAGCAAAACGAGGTGGAAGAAGAACACGTCGTAGAAAGTAATTTTTTAAATCAGAAACAATGTTACAACCTAAAAGAACAAAATACCGCAAAATGCAGAAAGGCCGCATGAAAGGTAATGCTGGTAGAGGTACTCAGCTTGCTCACGGCGTATTCGGTATTAAATCTTTAGAGTCTGTCCTTATGACTTCACGTCAAATTGAGGCAGCTCGTATTGCGGCAACCCGCTATATGAAAAGAGAGGGTTCTCTGTGGATCATGGTGTTCCCAGATAAACCTATTACCAAAAAACCTCTAGAGGTTCGTATGGGTAAAGGTAAGGGAGCTGTAGACCATTATGCAGCAGTTGTTAAACCAGGAAGAGTGATTTTAGAAATTTCTGGAGTATCAATGGAAGTTGCAAAAGAAGCACTTCGTTTGGCATCTCAAAAGTTGCCAGTTAAGACGAAGTTCATCGTTTCTAGAGAATATCAAGCTTAATTTCTTACATAATTAGAATTATGAAACAAGCAGAAATAAAAGAAGCATCTACAGCAGATCTTAACGAAAAACTTGCTGAGCTGAGAACAACATACTCTGAGTTGAGAATGGCACACGCTATCTCTCCAATCGAGAACCCAATTCAGCTAAGAATGCATAGAAGATCTATCGCGAGAATAGAGACCGAACTAACTAAAAGAGACGTACAATAGTACATAGCTGAAAGATGGAAAATAGAAAATTAAGAAAAGAACGTATAGGTGTAGTAACCAGCAATAAGATGGAGAAATCTATCGTCGTTTCAGAAGTGAAAAAGGTTAAGCACCCAATGTATGGTAAGTACGTTACCAAAACAAAAAAATACGTAGCACACGACGAAAAGAATGACTGCAACGAAGGCGATACTGTAAGGATCATGGAGACAAGACCTTTAAGTAAAACCAAAAGTTGGAGATTAGTTGAAATAATTGAAAGAGCGAAGTAATTATGATACAACAAGAATCAAGACTAAAAGTTGCGGATAACACCGGCGCACGTGAAGTACATACTATTCGTGTTTTAGGAGGTACTAAAAAAAGGTACGCTTCTGTAGGTGATAAAATTGTAGTTAGTGTTAAAGAAGCTACGCCAAATGGTTCTATTAAAAAAGGAGCTGTTTCAACCGCTGTTGTGGTACGTACCTTAAAAGAGGTGAGAAGACCAGATGGTTCTTATATCCGCTTTGACGATAACGCATGTGTACTTTTAAATCCGCAAGGAGAAATGAGAGGTACTCGTGTATTTGGTCCAGTAGCGAGAGAACTACGTGACAACAAATTCATGAAAATAGTATCACTAGCACCAGAAGTGCTTTAATACGAAAACGAAATGGCAAAGCTTAAAATAAAAACAGGAGACGACGTGATAGTAATTGCTGGTAGAGATAAAAACAAAACCGGTAAAGTACTACGTGTTTTCCCTGAAACTAACAAAGCAATTGTAGAGGGAGTAAATCTTGTGCAAAAGCATGAGAAACCAAGTGCTACAAATCCGCAAGGAGGAATAGTACAAAAAGAGACTCCAATTCAGATTTCTAACATAGCTGTTGTAGATCCTAAGACTAAAGAGGCTACACGAGTAGGCTATAGAGTAGAAAATGGTAACAAAATACGATTTGCTAAAAAATCGAATCAAGCATTATAGTTATGGGATACACACCAAGACTAAAGGAAGAATATAGAGAAAGGGTAATTAAAGCCCTAACAGAGGAGTTTGGGTATAATAACCCAATGGAAGTGCCAAAACTTACTAGTATAGTTGTATCTAGAGGAGTAGGTGAGGCGGTGGCTGATAGAAAGCTGATTGATTACTCTGTAGATGAATTAACCCAAATTACGGGTCAAAAAGCTGTACCAACGTACTCTAAGAAAGACGTTGCGAACTTTAAATTACGTAAAGGGATGCCAGTAGGAGTTAAAGTAACTCTACGTGGAGATAGAATGTATGATTTCTTAGATAGACTTATTACCGCTTCTCTACCACAAGTTAGAGATTTCCAGGGTATTAAGGCGACAGGATTTGACGGAAGAGGAAACTATTCTCTGGGTATTACAGAGCAAATTATTTTCCCTGAAATCAATATCGATCAAGTTAAGAAGATTCAAGGTATGAACATTACCTTTGTAACTTCTGCAAATACAGATCAAGAAGCGAAATCATTACTAACCCAATTAGGATTACCATTTAAAAAGAATTAACAGATGGCGAAAGAATCAATGAAAGCGCGTGAGCGTAAAAGACAAAGAATGGTTGCTAAATATGCTGCTAAGCGCAAAGCTCTTAAAGAAGCTGGCGATTACGAAGCATTGCAAAAGCTTCCAAGAAACGCCTCTCCTGTTCGTCTGCACAACCGTTGTATGATAACTGGTAGACCAAGAGGATATATGAGACAATTTGGTGTTTCACGAGTTACATTCCGCGAACTAGCAAACCAAGGTTTAATCCCTGGTGTTAGAAAAGCAAGTTGGTAATCTAATAGTTAAATTAAGAGATATGAATATCGATCCAATAGCAGATTTTCTAACTAGAATTAGAAACGGAATAAATGCGGGACACAGAGTAGTTGAAATCCCTGCATCTAACTTGAAAAAAGAGATCACTAAGATCTTATTTGACCAAGGATTTATACTTAGCTATAAGTTTGAAGATGACAAAGGTCCTCAAGGAACTATAAAAATAGCACTTAAGTACGATAAAGAAACAAAGGAGTCTGTAATTAAGGAGCTCCAAAGAATAAGTAAACCAGGTTTACGTAAATATGCTAGTTCAAACGAAATGCCTCGTATCCTAAACGGCTTAGGAATTGCAATAGTGTCTACTTCACACGGAGTAATGACAGGAAAGCAAGCACAAGCTAAGAACGTAGGTGGTGAACTATTATGTTACGTATACTAAAATAAGACGAAGTATGTCAAGAACAGGTAAAAAACCAATTGCAATTCCACAAGGAGTTACGGTAGAGGTAAAAGACAATACGATAACAGTTAAAGGTAAACTTGGTGAATTAACCCAAGATATCTCTGGTATTACCGTAGATATCCAAGAAACCGAACTAGTAGTAGATCGTCTTTCTGATTCTAAGGAACACAAATCCAAGCACGGATTATACCGATCATTAATTTCCAATATGATTCATGGTGTAACTGAAGGTTGGAAAAAAGAACTAGAATTAGTAGGTGTTGGTTATAGAGCTACTAATCAAGGTCAAGTACTTGACTTAGCATTAGGTTTCTCACATAACATTGTTATCGATGTTGCACCAGAGGTGAAAATCGAAACAGTTACTGAAAGAGGTAAAAACCCAATAGTAAAATTAACATCACACGACAAACAACTAGTAGGACAAGTAGCGGCAAAAATCCGTGCGTTCCGTAAGCCTGAACCTTACAAAGGAAAAGGAGTTAAGTTTGTAGGTGAGGAATTAAGAAGAAAAGCAGGTAAATCTGCATAAGAAATTAAGTTATGGCATTATCTAAAATTGAAAAGAGAAACCGTATTCGTCACAGAATCCGTAAAACGGTTTCAGGAACAAATGAGAGACCTCGTCTTGCTGTATACAGAAGTAACAAGGAAATCTATGCACAACTTATCGACGATGTTGCAGGAAAAACCCTAGCTTCTGCTTCTTCAAGAGACAAGGATATTACTGTAGAAGGTAGCAAGCAAGAAGTTGCTTTTGCTGTTGGAAAATCTATCGCAGAGAAAGCAGCTCAGGCTGGAATCGAAACGATTGCTTTTGACCGAGGCGGATACCTTTATCACGGAAGAGTAAAATCATTAGCTGACGGGGCACGTGAAGGTGGCCTAAAATTCTAGAAGTATGTATCAAGATTATAAGAACATAGAAATTGTTAAACCAGCTGGTCTAGACCTTAAAGATCGCCTAGTAGCTGTACAAAGAGTTACTAAGGTAACCAAGGGTGGTAGAGCTTTCGGATTCTCTGCAATTGTTGTAGTAGGAAATGAAGAGGGTGTTGTAGGCCATGGTTTAGGTAAATCAAAAGACGTGGCAACTGCAATTGCTAAGGCAATTGAAGACGCTAAGAAGAACTTAGTAAGAATCCCAATTCAGAAGCGTACTATTCCTCATGAGCAAAAAGGAAAGCACTCAGGTGCTAGAGTTACATTACTACCTGCTGCTCCGGGTACTGGAGTTATCGCTGGTGGTCCTGTACGTGCGGTACTAGAATCTGTTGGTATTCACGATATTTTATCAAAATCACAAGGTTCTTCTAACCCTCACAACGTAGTAAAAGCAACTTTTGACGCTTTATTACAATTGCGTAGCCCACAAGCTATTGCAAAACAACGTGGTATTACGTTAGAGAAATTGTATAAAGGATAATAAGACAAGAAAATGGCAAAAATTAGAATAACACAAGTACGAAGCACTATAGGTCGTACCGAATCACAAAGAGCTACTTTACATGCATTAGGCCTACGTGGAATCGGAAAAACTGTAGAGCATAATGATGAGCCAACTATTCTTGGTATGGTTAAAAAAGTTAGTCACCTGGTTTCAGTAGAAACTATTTAAGATAAACGAAATGGATTTAAGTAATTTAAAACCTGCAGCAGGTTCCAACAAAAATGCTGGTAAACGCGTTGGACGCGGACAAGGTACCGGTAAAGGAGGAACTGCTACTCGTGGACACAAAGGAGCAAAATCTCGCTCTGGATATTCGAAAAAGATTGGATTTGAAGGAGGACAAATGCCACTTCAAATCAGAGTTCCAAAGTTCGGATTCAAAAATCGAAATAGAATCACTTATAAAGTGGTGAATTTAGATACTCTACAACAATTAGTTGACGAAAATAAGGTTAATGACGTTGTAGATTTCGAAACTTTTGTAAATTTACGCCTTGCAAGAAAAGACGATGTGGTGAAAATCCTTGGAAGAGGAGAGCTAAAAGCTAAATTAAAAGTATCAGCACATAAATTTACCGCAACAGCCAAAGAAGCAATCGAGGCTGCTGGTGGTGAAGTAGTAACATTGTAATTTTTAGTAAGGATGAAAATTATTGAAACCTTAAAAAATGTATGGAGAATAGAAGAGCTTAGGAATCGTATTATGGTTACCCTAGGCCTTCTATTAGTGTACCGCTTTGGTGCGCAAATTGTTTTACCAGGTATTGATGCCTCTAAATTGGCTGAGTTTGCCGGTAATTTCGACTCAGGTGGTATAGGCGGACTTTTAAATGCTTTTACAGGGGGAGCTTTTGCTAATGCCTCTGTTTTTGCTTTGGGTATTATGCCTTATATCTCCGCATCCATCGTGGTTCAATTAATGCAAATAGCAGTTCCTTATCTTCAAAAATTACAAAAAGAAGGTGAAAGTGGGAGACGAAAAATTAACCAAATTACTAGATGGCTTACAATAGCTATTTGTTTGGTACAAGCTCCTAGTTATCTTGCAGGATTACCTGCAATGGGTGTTCCGACCGAAGCATTTGTTTTAGGTCAAACACCAATGTTCTATATTTCATCAGTAATAATTTTAGTTACTGGTACGATATTTGCAATGTGGTTGGGTGAGAAGATCACTGACAAAGGTGTTGGTAATGGTATATCTATCCTTATTATGGTTGGTATTATCGCAACACTTCCACAGTCGTTTACACAAGAATTTATTTCACGTGTAACCGAATCTAATGGTGGTCCGTTAATGATTCTAGTAGAATTAGTTATCTGGTTTATTATCATTATTGCTGCAGTGATGCTAGTTATGGCGGTACGAAAAATACCAGTTCAGTATGCTAGAAGAACTGCTTCAGGTGGCTTTGAGAAAAATATTTTTGGAGCAAGACAATTTATTCCTTTAAAGGTTAATGCGTCTGGGGTAATGCCTATTATCTTTGCACAAGCTATTATGTTCATACCGTCAGGTTTAGCAAGTTTGTTTTCAGAAAATGATATGGCACAATCCATTCAAGCAAATTTCTCAGACATATTCGGGTTATGGTATAACCTAGTGTTTGCTTTATTGATTATGGTGTTTACCTATTTCTATACTGCTATTACTGTTCCAACCAATAAAATGGCTGATGATTTAAAACGCAGTGGTGGCTTTATTCCAGGTGTAAAACCAGGATCGCAAACAGCAGAATATTTAGATACAATAATGTCTAGAATCACTCTACCAGGATCGATTTTCTTAGCAATATTGGCAATTTTCCCTGCTATAGTAGTTAAAGTAATCGGTATTCAAGCGGGTTGGGCACTATTTTATGGTGGTACTTCGCTTCTGATTATGGTAGGGGTTGCAATCGATACAGTAGATCAAGTTAATTCGTACTTACTAAATCGTCAATATGATGGTTTAATGAAGTCAGGTAAAAAAAGAAAAGCAGTAATATAATTATGGCAAAACAACCACCAATAGAACAAGATGGAACGATAGTAGAAGCATTGTCAAACGCAATGTTTCGAGTTGAATTGGAAAATGGTCATATAGTCACTGCGCATATTTCGGGTAAGATGCGTATGCACTATATCAAATTATTACCCGGAGATAAAGTAAAATTAGAAATGAGCCCTTACGATTTAACTAAGGCTCGTATAACCTACAGATACTAAGAAAGATGAAAGTAAGAGCATCGCTTAAAAAAAGAAGTGCCGACTGTAAAATTGTACGCAGAAAAGGCCGTTTATATGTAATTAACAAAAAGAACCCAAGGTTTAAACAAAGACAAGGATAATTATGGCAAGAATTGCAGGTGTTGATATCCCTAGAAATAAAAGGGGTGTAATCGCGCTAACTTATATCTTTGGAATCGGTAGAAGCCGAGCTAAAGAGATATTAGAACAAGCCGGAGTAGACGCAGACAAAAAAGTTATGGATTGGAATGACGAAGAGCTTGGAGCTATTCGTACTACCGTAGCTAACTACAAGATCGAAGGTGAGCTTCGTAGTGAAACTCAGCTAAACATCAAACGTCTTATGGATATTGGATGTTATAGAGGAATTCGTCACAGAAGTGGTCTTCCACTTCGTGGTCAAAAAACGAAAAACAACTCTAGAACTCGCAAAGGAAGACGTAAGACAGTTGCGAACAAGAAGAAAACAATGTAATCTTTAAAATTCTGATGTAATGGCAAAGTCTACTAAAGGTGCTAAAGGAAAGAGCACTAGAAAAAGAAAAGTAAATGTTGAAGCCGTTGGACAAGCGCATGTTACTGCTTCATTCAACAATATAATTATTACTTTCACAAATAAAAAAGGAGATGTTATCTCTTGGTCTTCTGCCGGTAAAATGGGCTTTAGAGGATCTAAGAAAAATACTCCTTACGCTGCACAAGTTGCTTCGGAAGATGCTGCTCAAAAAGCACACGAAGCTGGACTGCGTAAAGTGAAAGTATTCGTAAAAGGACCTGGTTCTGGAAGAGAATCAGCAATTCGTTCTATGCACAATATCGGTGTTGAAGTGACAGAGATTGTCGATATCACACCATTACCGCACAACGGTTGTCGTCCAGCAAAACGTAGAAGAGTATAATTTTACTCTCAAAAAGAAATTAAAATTATCAATAAGTATAAATGAAGGGTTCCGAGTTTAAAGGATGTATTAGAAATAAGACCTTAATTTAAACTCGTCCTTCCAATTAATTTAATTATGGCAAGATATACTGGTCCTAAAACAAAAATCGCCCGTAAATTTGGAGAGGCAATTTTTGGTGACGATAAGTCATTCGAAAAAAGAAACTACCCTCCAGGGCAACACGGTAACAACCGTAGAAGAGGTAAAAAATCTGAATACGCTATTCAGCTTCAAGAAAAACAAAAAGCTAAATATACCTATGGTATTCTAGAGCGTCAGTTTAGAAACATGTTCAAGAGAGCAAACTCTGCTCCAGGAATTACTGGTGAGGTTTTACTTCAGTACTGTGAGTCTAGATTGGATAACGTAGTATACCGTATGGGAATTGCTCCTACTCGTGCTGCTGCTAGACAATTAGTTACACACCGTCACATTACCGTTAACGGAGAGCGTGTAAACATCCCATCATATCAACTTAAAGCTGGTGATGTTGTAAGCATTAGAGAAAAATCTAAGTCTCTAGAAGCAATTAAAAATTCACTTCAAAACACTGAAAATGTGTATGAGTGGATTACATGGAATAGTGAGAAAATGGAAGGTACTTACGTATCTATTCCACAACGTATCCAAATTCCAGAAAACATCAACGAGCAATTAATCGTTGAATTATATTCAAAATAATAAATTACAAAGTAGTCATAATATGGCAGTATTTAGTTTTCAGAAGCCTGATAAAGTTATCATGATTGATTCATCCGAATTCCACGGGACATTCGAATTTCGTCCATTGGAACCAGGATATGGATTAACCGTTGGTAACGCTTTACGACGCGTATTACTTTCTTCTCTAGAAGGATTCGCTATCACTTCGGTTAGAATTGAAGGGGTAGAGCACGAGTTTTCAACTATTGCAGGAGTTGTAGAGGACGTAACCGAAATCATTCTTAACCTTAAGCAAATTCGCTTTAAGCAACAAGTAGAAGATGTAGATAGCGAAACTGCAACCATTACCATTTCTAAAACCGAACAACTTACTGCTGGTGATTTTCAACAGTTTATCTCTGGATTTCAAGTGTTGAACCCAGAACAAGTAATTTGTAATATGGAGCCTAGTGTAAACCTTAATATAGAACTTACTATTGAAAAAGGACGCGGCTACATACCTGCTGAAGAAAACAAAAAAGCAAACGCCCCACTTGGAACCATTTTCACAGATTCGATCTTTACACCTATAAAGAACGTTAAGTATGCTGTAGAAGATTACAGGGTAGAGCAAAAAACGGATTACGAGAAGTTAACTTTCGAAATTCAAACTGATGGTTCTATCCACCCACAAGATGCTCTTACAGAAGCTGCTAAAGTGCTTATTCATCATTTCATGTTATTCAGTGATGAAAGAATTACATTAGAAGCTGATGAGATTGCGCAAACCGAAACATATGACGAGGAATCGTTACATATGCGTCAACTTCTAAAGACAAAACTTGTGGACTTAGATTTATCTGTTCGTGCACTGAATTGCTTGAAAGCTGCTGATGTAGAAACTCTTGGAGATTTAGTAGTATATAACAGAAGTGATTTAATGAAGTTCAGAAACTTTGGTAAAAAATCACTATCTGAATTAGAAGAAGTTGTTAGTACGAAAGGGCTTGACTTCGGAATGGATCTATCTAAATACAAGTTGGACCTAGACTAACTTTATCAGAAAGGTTTACATTATAAACCGTCAAAAAGTATTAGAAAATGAGACATAGAAAAAAAGGATTTAGCTTAGGTAGAAAAGCAGCTCACCGTGACGCAATGCTTGCAAACATGGGATGCTCCCTTATAGAACATAAACGTATCAATACTACCGTTACTAAAGCAAAAGCATTACAACAATTTATAGAGCCAGTAATCACCAAATCTAAAAATGATACTACACATAACCGTCGTATCGTATTTAGTAAGCTACGTCAAAAAGATGCAGTAAGTGTACTTTTCCGTGAAGTAGCGGTTAAAGTTGGTGATAGACCAGGAGGATATACCAGAATTATAAAACTTGGTAACCGATTGGGAGACAATGCGCCAATGGCAATGATAGAACTAGTAGATTACAATGAAATCTACAACGCTGGTAAAGCAACTAAAAAACGTTCTACAAGACGTGGTGGACGAAGAGGTGGAAGCAAAAACGCACCAGTTCGTGAGGAAGAATAAAATATATTCAATATAATGGATATTATAAAAAAGCACACAGTACACCTTGTATCTGTGTGCTTTTTTTATTTAATTTCATAAAAGCTAAATAAACCGATATCACAACATTTTAATATTTATAATTATGCATAGTACAATCTGTAAAATTAAAGCTCGACAAATATTTGACTCCCGTGGTAATCCCACAGTAGAAGTTGATGTATTTACTTCTTGTGGTTCTATGGGTCGCGCTGCTGTGCCTTCTGGTGCTTCTACTGGTGAGCATGAAGCTGTTGAACTTCGTGATAACAAATCTAGTTACATGGGTAAAAGCGTTTTCAAAGCGGTTGAAAATGTAAATACTGTGATTTGTGATGCTTTAATAGGTATGTCTATCTTCGATCAAGCTAATATCGATAAAAAGATGATTTCCCTAGACGGAACTCCAAATAAAGCCAACCTTGGTGCTAATGCAATTCTAGGAGTTTCTCTTGCAGTAGCTAAAGCGGCTGCAAATGTTTTAAATATGCCTTTATATAGATATGTAGGTGGTGTAGGAGCTGTAACATTACCAGTTCCTATGATGAATATAATTAATGGTGGCTCGCATAGCGACGCTCCTATTGCATTTCAGGAGTTTATGATTATGCCTGTAAAAGCAAAAAACTTTACACATGCTTTGCAAATGGGAAGTGAAATTTTCCATAATCTTAAAAATGTTCTTCACGAAAGAAACTTAAGTACAGCTGTAGGTGATGAAGGTGGTTTTGCTCCAAAATTAGACGGAACTGAAGATGCAATAGAAACTATTGAGCTTGCTGTTACTCGTGCAGGTTATTCTTTTGGTGATGAAGTACTATTAGCCTTAGATTGTGCTGCGGCTGAATTTTATAAAGATGGTATTTATGATTATCAAATTTTCGAAGGAGAAACTGGTCAAAAACGTAACTCTAGCGAACAAGTTGATTATCTAGTTTCTTTATGTGAAAAATACCCGATTATTTCAATAGAAGATGGCCTAGATGAAGATGATTGGGAAGGATGGCGTTTGCTAACTGAGAAATTAGGTGATAAAGTACAACTTGTAGGCGATGATTTATTTGTTACTAATGTTGAACGTTTATCACGTGGGATTGCGTCCAATACCGCCAACTCTATTTTGATTAAGGTTAACCAAATAGGAACCCTCACAGAGACAATCGCATCTGTAAATATGGCTCATAAAGCTGGTTATACATCTGTAATGTCTCATCGTAGTGGGGAAACAGAAGATGATACTATTGCGGACTTAGCAGTTGCTCTGAATTGCGGCCAGATTAAAACAGGTTCTATGTCACGTAGCGATCGTATATCTAAATACAATCAGTTATTAAGAATAGAAGAGGATTTATCCGATGCGGGAGTTTATCCACAACAAAATGCTTTTAGAGTAAAAAGAATGAAGTGAAATTTCAAATCTTTTTACTAATATACAATGTGCTAAAACTCTAAATTTTATTGTTTTATTGAGAATTTACAGCGATATTTTGTATTATAAAACATTGATTTTTTCGTATATTAGCACTCTAGATTAATTACAAAATAAATTACAATATATATGTCAAAGATAGCTACACTCGAAATAGGAGGTAAGAAGTATGAGCTTCCCGTTATAACTGGGACAGAAAACGAAGTTGCAATTGATATTGCTGCTTTGCGCGGTGCAACGAATGGTGTTATAACTATAGATCCGGGATTTAAAAATACAGGATCGTGCGAAAGCGCTATTACTTTCCTAGATGGAGAAGAAGGTATACTGCGTTATCGCGGTTATGCCATTGAAGATTTAGCCGAAAAAGCTAGTTTCTTAGAGGTAGCGTATTTACTTATCTTTGGAGAATTGCCAACCAAGGAACAGTTAGAGAAATTCCATACAGATATCAAGATTGAGTCTCAGGTAGACGAAGACATAAAGAAAATTTTAGATGGTTTCCCTAAGTCAGCGCACCCAATGGGCGTATTGTCTTCTCTAACATCGGCTTTAGTTGCTTTCAACCCTTCTTCTGTAAACGTAGAAAGTCCAGAAGATATGTACAAAGCAATTGTAAAAATCCTAGGAAAATTCCCAGTACTTACTGCTTGGGCTTACCGTAAGCGAGCAGGATTGCCATTAGACTATGGTGATGATTCTTTAACTTACGTAGAAAACTTCTTACAAATGATGTTTAAGAAGCCAAACGGAAGTTATAAAGTAAACCCTGTGGTTGCAGATGCATTAGATAAATTACTTATCCTTCACGCAGACCACGAGCAAAACTGTTCTACATCTACTGTAAGAATGGTAGGATCATCACACGTAGGATTATTTGCTTCATTGTCTGCTGGAATCAGTGCACTTTGGGGACCTCTACATGGAGGTGCAAACCAAGCGGTTATCGAAATGCTGGAAGCAATTCGTGAAGATGGTGGTGATACGCACCGTTATATGGCCAAAGCAAAAGATAAAGATGATCCATTCCGTTTAATGGGCTTCGGTCACCGTGTATACAAAAACTTCGATCCACGTGCTAAGATTATAAAGAAATCTGCAGATCAAGTTTTAGAAGCATTAGGTATCCAAGATGAAGTATTAGATATTGCTAAAGGTCTTGAAAAAGAGGCATTAGAAGATTCTTACTTCGTAGATCGTAAATTATATCCTAACGTAGATTTCTATTCTGGTATTATTTACCGCGCATTAGGTATTCCTGAAGAAATGTTTACCGCAATGTTTGCATTAGGTAGATTACCTGGTTGGATTGCTCAATGGAGAGAAATGCGTTTACGCAAAGAACCAATTGGTAGACCAAGACAAGTTTATGTTGGAGAAACTCATAGGCCTTTCGTTAATATCGAGAAAAGATAAACGTAACTAGGTATTAAATAAAAAAGCACTTCATATCATCGGAGTGCTTTTTTTAATATTAAATGAAGTATATGTTAGACTTAAATGTAAAAGACGAAGTTTCTAGGTTACGAGCAGTAGTATTAGGACGTGCAGATGAGAACGGTCCAGTTCCTACGCTAGAAGAAACATATGATCCAAAATCGGCAATGAATATCCGCAAGGGTACGTACCCTACAATTCCCGACATGGTGAATGAAATGGAGGCGGTAAATAAAGTGTTCGAAAAATACGATGTAAAAGTATATAGACCGGAGTTAATAAAAGATTATAATCAAATATTTACTCGCGATATTGCTTTTGTTATCGAAGACAAGTTCATTATAGGTAATATTCTAGAAGATCGTTCTAAAGAAATAGATGCTATTCAGTATATTATTGATGAAATTAAGCCAGAGAACGTAATCCGATTTCCAGAAGATGCACACATAGAGGGTGGAGATGTAATGCCTTGGAATGATTACATTTTTGTTGGTACTTATAAAGATGATAACTATAGAAAATATATTACTGCTAGAACCAATATGAAAGCAGTAGCATGTCTTCAAGAACTTTTTCCAGAGAAGAAAGTGGTCTCTTTTAGTTTAAGAAAGTCCAATTCTGTACCTATGGAAAATGCTTTGCATTTGGATTGCTGTTTTCAGCCTTTAGGTTTGGGCAAAGCAATAATCCATAAAAATAGTTTCTTGATAGAAGATGAATACCAATGGTTGGTAGACTACTTTGGTGAGGAAAATATGTTTAAAATCACTGACGAGGAGATGACACGCATGTTTAGTAATGTTGTGTCTATCGCACCTGATGTAGTGTTATCAGAGAAGAAATTTACTCGTTTAAACAATTGGTTACGTGAACAAGGATTTACTGTAGAGGAGGTGCCATACGCCGAAATTTCAAAACAAAACGGATTGTTACGTTGCTCTACCTTACCTTTGTTACGTGATAAGTAATATTTTTCTAGCAATTATATATAACAGAAAATGCGACAAATAACAGATACAATTCTAATGGTTCGTCCGGCAGCATTCCGTTTAAACGAACAGACCAAAGTAAATAACTTTTTCCAAGAGGAATTAGATTTAAAAGAAGAGCAAATTCAGGCACGAGCTCAAGCGGAGTTTGATGCTTTTGTAGAAAAACTTCGAGGAGTGGGTGTAAAAGTTATTGTACACCAAGATAAAAAAGAAAACGATACGCCAGATTCTATATATCCAAATAACTGGGTAAGTTTTCATGAATCTGGAGATATAGCTTTGTATCCTATGTTTGCCGTAAACAGACGTAGAGAAAGAAACGAAGAGGTATTAAGACTAGTAGAGTCAGAAGGATTTTCTATCGATAATGTAATTGATTATACCGAAGCCGAAGAAGATGGTGTTTTTCTTGAAGGAACAGGAAGCTTAATATTAGATAGAGAAAATAGAAAGGCCTATTGTGCATTATCCGATAGAGCACATGAAGAGCTTGTAATCGAATTCTGTGAAGACTTTGAATATACACCAATTATCTTTACTGCATATCAAAATGTAAATGGAGAACGTGCTGTTATCTATCACACCAATATTTTGATGTGTTTAGGAGAGACTTTTTGCGTAATCTGTTTAGATACCATAGATGATAAAAAAGAAAAGAAAAATGTTGTAGAACATTTAAAGGAAGATAATAAAGAAATTATCGCTATTACCGAAGAACAAATGCATCAATTTGCAGGCAATATGCTTCAGGTAGTTGGTAGGGATGATAAAACTTATTTAATAATGAGTCAGGCAGCACGAGATAGTCTGACAGAAGAACAGGTAAAAAAGATAGAAAAACACACCAATATTCTTAGTAGCGATTTACATACTATAGAAACGTTAGGTGGAGGTAGTGCTAGATGTATGTTAGCCGAAGTGTTTTTACCAAAAAAATAATTTTTCTCATTCTAAGGAAAAATACGGATAAC
>JAJYTI010000205.1 GCA_021793135.1 Bacteroidota bacterium | reverse complement strand
ATTGATTTTTGGCTTGGTTCATTTATACCATAATTTTATATTATTACATCATTTTAAAACACAAACCGAAATAGAAGTATCGCAACTACGAATTGCAAACGTAGAAACCACAAATCAGCTTCTACGTCAACAAGTACAACCTCATTTTTTATTTAATGCTCTAAGTGTATTAAAAACATTAATATCTAGTAATCCTAAAACTGCCGAAGCTTATCTTATTAGATTATCAGATTTCTTACGAGTGTCTTTTTCACAGAATCGAAATGGGATGGCAAACATTCAAGAAGAATTAAAAGTTTGTAAAGATTATTTAGAAATGCAGAAAATGCGATTTGGAAATGCGCTTGAATATTCTTTTGATATACCCGAATCATATTTAGATAAAATGCTACCATTCTTTTCTCTTCAAATGCTTATAGAAAACGCTATAAAGCATAATAAACTAACGGAGAAAAATCCTCTTTCTATCCGTATTATTGCTAGAGATGATAAGATTAAAGTTGAAAATAATTTACAGCGAAAAGTCTCCGTAGAAGATACTACGGGTTATGGATTGACTAATTTGTCTGAGCGATATAAGCTAGTAACAGGGAATGATATTGAGGTTTTAGACGATGGTAGAACTTTTTCTGTAGAATTTAAAATTATATAATATGAATATTGTTATCATCGAAGATGAGAAGTTGACAGCATTGGATTTGCAGAGTGTAATATTTAAAGTAAATCCTGCCGCCTCTATAACCGCTATTTTATATTCGGTAGAACAAGCAATAGCTTATTTTAAAAGCAATTCTTCTCCAGATTTGATTTTTAGTGATATTCAGTTAGGAGACGGTACTAGCTTTGAAATATTTGAGAATATAAAAGTAAATGCACCGATAATCTTTTGTACTGCGTATGATAATTATATGCTTAATGCATTTAAGAATAATGGAATAGAATACTTATTAAAACCATTTACAGAAGATACGGTAAAAGCGGCTTTAAATAAATACAATAAGTTGTCTGAAGTCTTTTCTAATGGTAATCAGGCAATAGATGAAATTAAGCAAGCGCTAGAAACGATAATGCCCAAAAAATCATCTAATATATTGGTATATAATAAAGATAAAATTATCCCTATAAAAATAGAAAACATTGCTGTTTTCTATATTCAGGAACAAGCTACATATCTGAAAAGTTTTAAGGGTGAAACTTATTTTCTAGACAAAACATTAAGCCAAATAGAAGAAATTTGCGGAGAGGATTTTTTTCGAGCAAACCGCCAATTCTTAATTAATAGAAAAGCAGTTAAAAATGCTTCGCATCATTTATCTCGAAAATTCTCTGTTAGCTTAACCATACCATTTGATTATCCAATTACAATTAGCAGAGAAAAACTACGAGAATTTTTAGATTGGTTAGCACAATAAACTCTTTTTTCTTTCTTATAGATTGATTATAAATCCCATGATTAACCTAATAATTATATAGGTGAAATCTTTTATTTTCTTCTCTTAAAATCATCGGATAGATTTATTTTGAAATTTTCACCCTTAGGACATAGTGTTTAACATCGTTTTTTGTCCGTTTCACCAAAATCCTCCTTCAAAAACGCTCTGTCTACACATAGTTTTGCTTTTTCAAAAAGTAAAAATATGTCGAGAAGAATTATAAACTCTTTATTTCTTATTCTAGCGATAAATGTAGTTGGCTTTAGTCAAGTCACTTATAGTTTAGAAGATGCTCTTTCTTATGCATTACAAAACAGTGCAGTAATTGAAAAGGCAAAGCTAGATATCGAGCATGGAGAACAAGTCATTACAGAAACTCGTGCATCGGCACTTCCGCAGATTAATGTAAATAGCTCTGTAACGGGAAATCCAATAGTACAACAGTTTGTATTACCAGCAGAAGCATTTGGAGGAACTCCAGGTGAGTTTATGGCTATTAAGGCTGGACAGAATTGGAATGCCATGACCCAAGTACAATTAAGTCAGCAGTTATTTAATAAACAGTTGTTCACTGGTATAAAGGCTGCTAAAGGTAGCGTGGAGTATTACCAATTATTAAAAGATTTAAGCGAGCAGAATGTAATCCAACAAGTGGCGGTTAATTATTATATGGTAATTATTAATCGTGAAAAGCTGGATGTTGTTGAATCGAATTTGGAACGTATGGAACAGTTGGAAGAAGTCATTCGAAATCAATATGAATTAGGACTTGCTAAAAAAATCGATTTAGATAGGATAACGGTTAATAAAAATAACCAAGAAGCTATGCGCGTAGATTTGCAACGTGCCGTTACACAACAAGAAAATCTTCTTAAATACTATATGGGTATGGACATTCAGGAGAGTATAAGCCTACCAGAGTATTCCCAAAAAGAATTAGAAGAAGTTTTACAGTTAACGCAAGTGGATGAAAATTATAATGTAGAGCAACTTCTAGACTATCAAGTTTTGAGTAAGCAAAAGGAATTATTAGAGTTTGAACGCGATGCGCACAAAGCAGAATATTATCCGAGCTTATTCTTAGATGCAAATTATGCATACAACACGCAAAGTGACAAATTTAATATATACACTTCCGATGCTTTGAATTACGATATGTCATCGATAAGCTTAAGATTAAGCATTCCGATATTCGATGGTTTTGCAAAACGGTCTAGAGTAAAGCAAAGTAATATAGCATTGCAAAAGATAACTGAAGAAATTAAAGATACCAGCAATTCCTTAAAAATGGCAAATGAAAATGCAAAAAATCAGTACGATAGTGCATTGGCAAATATCATGAGTCAAAAAGCAAATATGAATCTTGCTATGGATGTGTTTCATAACACACAAAACAATTATAGCAATGGTCTAGCTACATTAACGGATTTATTGAATGCAGAATCGGAACTAGTAGTGGCACAAAACAGTTATAATGAAGCACTATTAAACTTTAAGATATCCGAGATTGATTTGATTAAATCAAAAGGGGAAATAAAAACATTATTAAATAACTAACTCTCTCAACCATTTATAGATATGAAACGAATAATTATAACCACACTCACGCTAGTTGCTATAGGTGCATTAATTGGATGGGTATTAATTAGTAATAAAAAAGAGAATGAGGCAAAAGCAGCCATCGTATCTCAAACAGAAAGTGCTATCCCAGTAACTATAGCTACAGTCTCTAAAAAGCCGATTAAACTTGATTTTTCAGCTAATGGGAAGTTTTCATCTAATCAGGATTTACAGATATTATCCGAAGCAAATGGTAGAGTGTTACAGTTACGTGTAAAAAGAGGTAGTAAGGTAAACAAAGGACAAGTACTTGCGGTAATCGAATCGGAAATGGCTGGAATAGAAGCTCAAAAAGCAGAGGATAACTATCAGAAAACCAAAATCGATTACGACCGCTATAAATCAGCTTACGAAACGGGTGGTGTGACCAAAGCACAATTTGATGATGTTTCTCTAGCTATGAGAAATGCAGAAAGTCAACTAAGGCAAGCGAAACGCAATCTAAATGATGCAACAGTTAAAGCACCTATTACTGGTGTGATTAACGACCGATTTATAGAAGAGGGCTCTTTTGTGTCTGTTGGAACCCCATTATTTGAAATTGTGGATGCATCCTTCTTAAAATTGAATGTTTCGGCAAATGAATATCAAGTGGTGAATATCCAAGAAGGTGATGAAGTAG
>JAJYTI010000011.1 GCA_021793135.1 Bacteroidota bacterium | reverse complement strand
ACGATTACCACCGTCGAATATTTAGCATCTAGCAAACAAATGCCTATAGACCAAGTAAAGCAAATGATTGCACATGCTAAGACAATGGGACAAGAAGTAGGTTTGGAAATGAATATCGAAAACTCTATAACAGCAAATTCTAAGAATGCCCACAGACTTATGCATTTTGCTTCTTCTCAAAGTAAAGAAATAGGCGATGAACTCATGGAGGCATTATTTAAAGCGCATTTTACAGATGCAAAGAACATTGATGATAATGATGTGCTTTTGGAGTTAGGGTTGAAAGTTGGTTTAGATAAAGACGGAATCAAAGAACTTTTAAATTCTGAAGATTTTAGTTATGAAGTCCGTCAAGATCAAATGGAAGCTAGAAACATTAGAGTGAAAGGAGTGCCGTTTTTTGTTATGCATAAAAAATTTGCAGTTTCTGGTGCGCAACCTACAGAAACATTCTTAGATGTGCTTAAAAAGGCATGGCATTACTATAAAGAAGATCAAAAGCCTATACATATCATATCTGGTAATAGTTGTGATGTAAATGGTAATTGTGAATAATAATTTGATTTGTTTGTGTTTAATCCTGTTTGGAATTATCTAAACAGGATTTTTTATTTCATGGATAAGTAACGCAATCTAAAAGTTTTGTTAACTTTACTGATGTTTTTTAATTCTTAAACCAAACAAGTCAAAAAATGAGAAAGTATTTTTTAGCAATCGTTGTTGTGGCGATGTTTTCTTTCAGTTCATGTTCTAGTGATGATAATACTTCCGATCATATTGAAGAAGAAATAGTGGATCCTGAAATTCCAGAAGAAGAGGAGGAAGAAGAAGTGAATATTTTACATGGTAAATGGATTCCTCAAGTTGCGCATGTAGATGCTCTAGGAAATGCGATTGAAGAAAACTATCCACATAAAGACGATTGTGATAAAGATTATTTAGAGATTGAAGCAGAAGTATCTAAATTCGGGATGCATGCTGAAAACTGTGATCTTGAAGTCTTTAGTCAAGAATATGTTTTAGATGGAGATTCTATCTCGTTAAATTTACTTAGTTTTGATGTTAATTTGACAATTGTAGATAATACTGAAGACACTTTAATTCTAGGTGGAAATGGTGTAGCTTTTGCTCCTTTAATCCCATTACTATTCCCAGAATATGCAGATATGATTCCTGAAGCATTATTACATTTAGTGACTGTAGAACTTGAATTAACTAAGTAATATAGCTTTCTTACAATAAAATAGATAACTAATATGATGCCTTCTAAAGATTGTGAATTTTAGAAGGCATTTTTATTATATCCAAGTGAATAAAATTTTAAGATATAGCTTTGTTTTACGATATTGTACATATGATAGAACAGGTTTCAGAAGAATACGAAAAAACAGTGTTGGTGGGGTTAATTACTCCAGAACAAGACGAAGAAAAATCAACAGAATTTCTAGATGAATTAGAATTCTTAGCTTATACTGCAGGAGCACAAGTGTTAAAAAGATATGTGCAAAAATTAAATAACCCAAATCCAAAAACTTTCATTGGTTCTGGGAAAATAGATGAGATAAGATCCTTTGTGACACAACATGATGTATCTACCGTTATTTTTGATGATGAGCTCTCGCCTGCACAAATCAATAATATTGAACGTATATTACAATGTAAGATAGTAGATAGGACGAACCTTATTCTCGATATTTTTGCTCAACGTGCGCAAACAAGTTATGCGCGAACGCAAGTGGAATTGGCGCAATATGAATACTTGCTGCCAAGACTTGCGGGTATGTGGACACACTTGGATAGACAGCGTGGTGGAATAGGGATGCGTGGTCCAGGGGAGCAAGCAATTGAAACGGATAGAAGGATAGTTCGTGATAAAATAAGTCGCTTGAAAAAGGAACTCGAGAAGATTGATAAACAAATGGAAGTGCAACGTGGTAATCGTGGTTCTTTAGTTAGAGTCGCGCTTGTTGGTTATACCAATGTTGGGAAATCTACTTTGATGAATGTTTTGAGCAAGTCGGAGGTTTTCGCAGAAAATAAGCTTTTTGCTACATTAGATACAACGGTAAGAAAAGTAGTGATACAAAACTTACCATTTTTACTTACAGATACAGTTGGGTTTATTAGAAAGCTACCTACGCAGCTTGTAGATGCTTTTAAAAGTACCTTGGATGAAGTTCGTGAAGCGGATTTGTTAGTTCATGTTATCGACATTTCTCATGCTTCATTCGAAGATCATATCGCTTCGGTGAATGGAATTCTATCGGAGATAGGTAGTGGTAACAAACCAACGATTATTGCCTTTAATAAGGTGGATATTTATGAGCATAAAGTAATTGATGATGATGATTTAATAACCGAACATTCTAAAGAACATTATAGTCTTGAGGATTGGAAGAAAACTTGGATGAACAAAGTAGGAGACGATGTTGTATTTATCTCAGCAGAAACGGGGAAAAATATGGATAGTCTAAGAAAATTATTATATCGTAAAGTAAGAGAAATACATATAACTAGATTTCCATATAATGATTTTTTATTTCCAGATTACTGGGAAGAGGAATAAAAAAAGCCCTTTGGATTTCCAAAGGGCTTTTTTATGGTACATATTACATTTATTATAATTCGTAGCTAATTCCGATTCCAACAGTTTCTCTAATTTGGAAAGCAGAAACTGCATTTTCCTCGTAGATTGCTTGGAAAGTAGCGTTAGCCGACATGTATTTGTTGATTCTCATATTTAAGTTTAATGTATAATCAACATTGATGTTTTCTGGTTTCTCTAAGTAGTCGCTATATAGTGCTAAAATGTTTTCTAAGCTTACGTTTTCGATTATATCGAATTTAGCATATGCGTTGATTGAAGCACCTAGCTCAAAGTTAGTGGTCTTGTTTGCTTCCACACCAAAATACTTATCTTCGTTGAACTCTGCAATTGCATCTGGGTCGTTTCCTACTCTAGTAAAGTCTTTTTTTACAAAGGTGAAACGAGCAGCAAATGGAGAGATGTTTACTTTTAAGTTATCGTTTTTCTTCCATAACATACCAGGACCAAATTGTAAGTATGCTGGAGAGAAGAAATCGGTTTTACGAGTACGTTGTAAGACATCGTCATCATCTTTCTCGTAGTCGTATCCGTCAGAAAACTGTGTTTTGAAGTTTAAGAAGAAAGAGTAGTACCAGTTAGTATCTTTAACTTTTGTACCAATAATAGAGTTTAATTCTAAACGGTCATTCGTTTTACGTTGGTATTCTTCTCCTTTATTTTTAGTTAATCCGTAATCCGCTACAATTCTATTATCTACAGTTAACTTATTATAACGATAGTTAAAATCATAGTTGAACTTTAAATTGGTAGCATAGTTAGAAGTTCCACCACCAGTCCATTCATCGTTGAATGAAGCTTGGCTGAACATTAAACTAATTGCACCTGCTTTATGCCATCCATTTTCATCTTTTTTTTCCTCTTCAGCTTCTTGTGCAAACATATTTGCTCCACCGATAAGTAATAAACAAAATAATGCGATTTTTTTCATAGTAATTGTTCTTTCTGTAATGATTGTTTTGAATTAGGCCGGCAAAATACATTAAATATAAGTTTAGCTGCTAATGTTTTAATTTATTTTAGCATATCTATGCTCGGTTTTTAACAGATCTTTTAAACAATGGAACAGAAGAGCACGCTTCTCCATACATAATACTTCGTGCGATAGGCATTAATTTCTGCAGCAATAATAGATAACTGCTTTCTGGAATAGGATGATTACTACACCCGTTAATAATAACTGGTTTATTTTCGAACTCTGAAAAATCCATAGCATGGATAACCTCTGAAAGCAATAAACTATCTAATTCTTCGATAGTTCCTTGGGTTATGTATTTGGCTATAGATTGTAAATGAGTGGTGATTAACAAATAGGCCCAACCAGGAATTATGGCATCGGTGCTACAGTATAATGCAACATATTTGTCTTTATATTGTTCCCAATTATGTTCTTTAAGTTGTACTCGGAACTCTTTTTCACGAACAATAAGGCCTTGAAATAACCACTGTGAAATATCTATGGTTATTCGATCGCCTTTTGGATATAGGGTGTCTAAATCAATGGTAACCAATTTGCTATTGGCTACCCTGTTTTTAATTTCTCCTTCCATAAAGTGTTATGATTAAAACATTCCTAACTCAAAACGAGCTTCTTCACTCATTAAGTCCTGGGACCATGGTGGTTCAAATGTCAATTCTAAGTCAACATCTTTAACCATAGAAATGGTAGCTACTTTATCTTTTACTTCTTGAGGTAATGATTCTGCTACAGGGCAGTTAGGAGTGGTTAATGTCATGATTATTTTTACTTCTCCTTCTTCATTTACCAATACATCATATATTAACCCTAATTCGTAGATATCTACAGGAATTTCTGGGTCATATATAGTTTTTATAACCTTGATGATTTTCTCACCAAGTTCTACTGTGTCTATTGGTGTATTTGCACTCATGGCAGTTGTTTTTTAGTTATGTTGGGTTTGGTATGCTATAGCATACATTTTGATTTGTTTCATCATAGAAACCAAACCATTTGCTCTCGTAGGCGATAGGTGTTCTTTTAATCCTATTTCGTCTATGAATTCCATGTTGCTATTAAGGATTTCCTCTGGTGTGTGGTTTGAGAAAACTCGTACTAAGATGGCGATAATACCTTTTGTAATTATGGCGTCGCTATCGGCGGTTAGTATGATTTTATCGTTTATATAATCCGCTTTAAGCCATACTCTGGATTGACAGCCTTTTATTAGTAAGTCATCACTTTTTTCTTCTTCTTTAATTAAAGGTAGTGATTTTCCGAGTTCTATGATGTGTTCATAACGATCTGTCCAATCGCCGAACATTTCAAATTCTTCTATGATTTCTTCTTGTATCTCTTTTATAGTCATACTAATTTTTTGTTCTGTTGGTCTTACTAACCTACAAAAATAGAAGAAACCTATGTGCTTTGTAGTTAAGACAACATCTTTTTTGCTCTTTTTACGGCTTCTACTAATGCGTCTACTTCTTCTATAGAATTATAAAATGCAAAGGAAGCTCTTACGGTACCTGGGATTCCAAAGAAATCCATAATAGGTTGGGTACAATGATGACCAGTACGTACAGCTATTCCCATTTGGTCCAAAATGGTGCCAACATCATAAGGGTGTAGTCCTTCTATATTAAAGGATATAAGAGCTGTTTTATTAGGTACATCACCATAAATTTTTAAGCCTTCTATTTTTTTGAGTTCGCTTGTAGCATATTGTAATAAATTGCTTTCGTGTTTAGCGATAGCATCAAATCCTATTTGGTTTAAGTAATCGATTGCTACGCCAAAAGCGATTCCACCACTAATATTAGGTGTACCTGCTTCAAACTTGTGAGGTAAATTTGCGTAAGTAGTCTTTTCGAAGGTCACCTCTTTTATCATTTCGCCACCACCCTGATAAGGTGGAAGTTTATTTAACCAATCTTCTTTCCCATATAATATTCCTACTCCAGTTGGGCCACACATTTTGTGTGCTGAAGTTACATAGAAGTCTACATCGAGGGCTTGTACATCGGGTTGGATGTGGCCACATGCTTGAGCACCATCAATAAGTACGGCTGCATTTACAGCATGTGCTTTTTGTATCACTTCTTCTATTGGATTAATAACTCCTATGCCATTGGATATATGGGTAAGTGCAACGAGTTTTGTTTTGGATGTAAGAAGTGTGTCCAGTAAATCTATACGTAACTGTCCATCTTTATCCATAGGTAAAACAACGAGTTTTGCACCAGTTCTTTCGCATAACAATTGCCATGGTACAATATTGGAGTGGTGCTCCATTTGTGAAATTAAAATCTCATCGCCAGGCTTTACTAAAGTAGTAAAGCCACTGGCAACAAGATTGATACTTTCTGTAGTACCTTCGGTAAATATTATTTCGTAATCGTGTTTAGCATTGAAAAATTTTTGTATTTTTTTTCTAGCTAATTCATAGGCATCGGTTGCCTCTTGAGAGAGTGCATGTACTCCACGGTGTATATTGGCATTGTACTGTTCGTAATAGTTAGTTATGCAATCTATTACTGCTTTTGGTTTTTGCGAAGTTGCCGCGTTATCCAAATAAACAAGATTACTACCTCTAATCTTTCGATTAAGTATAGGAAAGTCTTGCCTTATTCTATTTATATCCAATGCCATGTTTTTGTAATTAAAATTCTAATTCAATAGAAACACCTAATTTATTTGCGATTAGGCGTGCTACTTCTTTACGTAAAGCAGGGATACGTACACTCTCTAATACTGTATTAGCAAATGCATACATCAATACTGCTTCCGCTTCTTTCTTAGGAATACCTCTTGATCTTAAGTAGAAAAGAGCTTCTTCTGGGAGTCGTCCTACTGTACAACCATGTGAACAACGTACGTCATCTGCAAAAATCTCTAATTGAGGCTTTGCATTTACCGTAGCTCTATCATCTACAACAATGTTGTTGTTTTGCTGATAAGCATTTAGTTTTTGCGCAGTTTTCTCTACGAAAATTTTTCCGTTGAATACACCGTGTGAACGGTCGCTGTAGATACCTTTATAATCTTGATAACTTTCACAGTTCTCTTCTTTGTGGTGTACCAAAGTGTGGTGGTCTACGTGTTCTTTTTCCTCAAGAATTGTAACTCCTTTTAAGATAGAGTTGGAATATTCTCCATTCTGATAGAACTCTAAGTTGTTACGGGTAATTTTTCCACCAAAAGCAAAGGTGTGCACTCTACTTTCAGTTTTTTCTTCTTGATAAATATAGGTTCCATCGATTAGCGAAGACTTGTGTGTATTCGCTTGGATTTTATAGATATGAACTTGTGCGTCTTTACTGTTATATACTTCAGTTACTGAGTTAGTTAATACAGTATTATCGCTTAAGTTTTGATGACGCTCTATTACTTGAATATCTGAATTTACTTCAGCAACGATTAAGTTTCGTGGTTGTAATAATAATGCATCTTGACTTGAAGCAAAGTAAAATAACTCTATCGGTTTATCGATTACTACACTTTTGCTAGCATGTACAAATAATCCATTTGTACTTAGAGCTGTATTTAATTCAGCCATGCTTTCTTTCTTAGCAATTTGGTTATAATGCTTCGCAACGATTTCTTTATAGTTTTCGTCTTGTTTAGCCTTATCTAAAGTGGTTATGATATAGCCTTTTCCTGTAACTAAGTCCGATAAATCTTCTTGTAATACTCCGTTTACAAACACTACTTTATATGTGTCTGCCTCTGGAATGTAATAAGATTTGATTTTATCTATATCAATTTTGGTTTCAGGGATTTCCAGGTTGTATTCTTCGCGTAAAATTGGATTAAGTGAGGTAAATCTCCAAGCTTCTTCCTTACGCGTAGGGAATCCTTTCTCATCAAAATTCTCTAATGCGTTCTTGCGTATTTCCTTAAAGTTATCCGCTTCTGTTGTTTGGATATTAGGGAAAGTAGCAAGCAAATTTTCTTTTAAACTCATAATCAATTTTCTTTATGCTTTAACTACTTCTTTAATCCAGTCATAACCTTTTTCTTCTAGTTCGTATGCTAGTTCTTTAGTTCCAGATTTAACGATTTTACCGTCCATTAATACGTGAACATAATCGGGTACGATATAATCTAGTAAGCGTTGGTAGTGAGTAATTACAACAAATGCGTTATCCTTATTTCTAAGTTTATTTACTCCGTTAGATACTACACGTAAAGCGTCGATATCTAGTCCAGAATCGGTTTCATCAAGAATAGCTAGTTTAGGTTCTAAAACTGCCATTTGGAAAATTTCGTTACGTTTTTTCTCACCTCCAGAGAAACCTTCGTTAAGTGAACGTGATAGAAATTTCATGTCGATTTCCAATAGTTCAGCTTTCTCACGAATTAGTTTTAGCATCTCACCAGCTGGCATAGGATCTAGTTTCTGTGCCTTTCTTGTTTCGTTAATTGCTGTACGGATAAAGTTAGTAACACTTACTCCTGGAATTTCAACCGGATATTGGAAAGATAAAAACACTCCTTTGTGTGCTCTTTCTTCTGGGTCTAACTCTTGGATGTCTTCGTTACGGAATATGATTTCTCCCTGAGTTACTTCATAATCCTCTTGACCAGCGATTACAGAAGCTAAAGTACTTTTTCCAGAACCGTTAGGTCCCATGATAGCGTGTACTTCTCCTGGTTTGATTTCTAAATTGATTCCTTTTAATATCTCTTTGCCTTCGATGCTAGCGTGTAAATCTTTAATATGTAACATGGTTATTTCTTTATTGTTGAATTAGAATATCTGCCGCAGTTGGTTCGTCGGCTATAGTTATTATTTCTTTTATTGTTAGGATTTCGTCCCATCCTTCTACATTTTCTGGTTTTGGGTTAACGATTCCTTTCACGGTTATTTCTACCATATCAAATTCATCTTTTTTAATAGATGCAATCTTATCAGCAATTTCTTTTGCTTGTTGATTCACTTCTACCGAGTAGATGAAGTCGGTTCCTTTTAATATAGCTGCGTCCTCTAAGTATAGGAATTCTCCTGTATAAGTTTCGCAGTTATCACATTTCGTGTTGGTATTCTTACAAGCTACCATTAATACTGGTAGTAATAAGAGGTAGAGAAACTTTTTCATTGAAATAAGTTTTTAGTTTATTATCCTACTGATCCTTCTAAACTAATTTCTAGAAGTTTCTTTGCTTCTGCAGCAAACTCCATCGGCATTCTTTCAAGTACTTCATGACTGAATCCGTTTACGATTAAACTAATCGCTTTTTCAACGTCAATTCCTCTCTGATTGCAGTAGAAAATCTGATCTTCTCCAATTTTACTGGTTGTAGCTTCGTGTTCTACTTGTCCAGTATTGTTTTTCACCTCGATATATGGGAAAGCATGTGCACCACACTCGTTACCCATTAACAGAGAGTCACATTCTGAGAAGTTTCTCGCGTTTTCTGCACTTGGCAAAATCTGAACTAAACCTCTGTAACTATTATGTGATTTTCCTGCAGAAATCCCTTTAGAAATAATTGTACTCTTAGTGTTTTTACCAATATGAATCATCTTGGTACCTGTATCTGCTTGTTGGTATCCGTTAGTTACTGCAACGGAGTAGAATTCTCCTTGAGAGTTGTCTCCTTTTAAGATACAGCTCGGATACTTCCAAGTAATCGCGCTTCCAGTTTCAACTTGAGTCCAAGAAATCTTAGCGTTCTTCTCGCAAAGTCCTCTTTTAGTTACAAAGTTGAATACTCCACCTTTTCCTTCTTTATTACCTGGATACCAGTTTTGGACGGTTGAGTATTTTATTTCTGCACCATCTAAAGCGATTAATTCAACCACTGCAGCGTGCATTTGGTTTTCATCACGCATTGGAGCGGTACATCCTTCTAGGTAGCTTACATAGCTATCCTTGTCTGCTACAACAAGTGTACGTTCAAATTGTCCTGTTCCTGCTTGATTAATACGGAAATAAGTAGATAATTCTACGGGGCATTTAACTCCTTTAGGAATATAACAGAATGATCCATCACTAAACACTGCGCTGTTTAAAGCAGCATAGAAGTTATCGCGTGGTGGCACCACTGTTCCTAAATATTTTTTAACCAATTCAGGGTGATTTTTAATTGCTTCTGAAATAGAGCAGAAAATAATTCCTTTATCGTTAAGTGTTTTCTTGAAAGTTGTAGCAACAGAAACTGAGTCCATAACTATATCTACAGCAACTCCAGTTAAACGTTTTTGCTCTTCAATTGATATTCCAAGTTTTTTGAAGGTGTCCAATAATTCGGGGTCTACCTCATCTAAACTATCAAGTTTCGGCATTTTCTTTGGTGCCGAATAATAAGATATTGCTTGGAAATCCGGTTTTTTATAATGAATATTTGCCCATTCAGGTTCAATCATCTCTTGCCATGAACGGAAAGCTTCCAATCGCCATTCGGTCATCCACTCTGGCTCTTCTTTTTTTGCAGATATAGCTCGAATTACTTCCTCGTTAAGTCCCGGAGGTAGTGTGTCCGACTCTATATCCGTATAAAAGCCATACTCATACTCTTTTGTCTCGAGTTCTTTCTTTAAACTTTCTTCGGTAAATTTACTCATCTCTACGGTAAATAATTTATATATAATTGATTACAATGAAAAGCTGTCTCCACATCCACAAGTTCTACTTGCATTTGGATTGTTGAATACAAAGCCTTTCCCATTTAAACCACCGCTATACTCCAAGGTGGTGCCGATTAAGTATAAAAAACTTTTCTTGTCAACTATAATTTTGACAGGATCGTCTTCAAAAACTTGATCGTTTTCACTTGCGTTATGGTCAAACGATAGATCGTAAGATAGTCCAGAACATCCACCGCTTTTTACTTGTACGCGAACATAGTCTTTAGCTACATCAAATCCGCTCTCGGACATGAGCCTTGATAGTTGCGTTTTAGCGTTGTCGTTAACTTTAATCATCGTGATAACAGTGTTAATATAGATTAATTCTAAATTGGCTACAAAGATACAAGATTAAGTGCGACTTTCCATGGTATATTTACTATTAAAATTTATAGACATATAGATTTAGACTATGGTGTAATTACTTGTTTGTGCTATGGTTGGCTATTTAAGACATTATTGTCGCTATTATAGTGTTTAGCGTAGATTTTTTCTGTTTTTTCGTTTGATTTCATAGAGCATTTGTAATGTTTTAGTCTTATTAATTAGTAATTAAATATGAGTTATGTCATTGTTTGAATGAAATCAAATTTGTATTTACTGCGTTATTTCTTTAATTATTATGTATTGAAATAATTTTAATTTAGATAAAATGATCGATATATATGGAATAAAAAAATACTTGAGTTTAAGTTGTTAAACCATAAAATAGACGGAAATATCGTATTTTTGCAAAAAACTAAAAGTATATGTTCGATAATAAATCACAAGGAAGACAGCCAGTTTCTGAGTTAGGAGAGTTTGGTCTAATTAAACATTTAACCAAGCATTTTAAAATTAAGCAACAAACTACTGCAAAAGGAGTAGGGGATGATGCAGCAGTTTTAAATCAGGAAACAGGATATCAAACCTTATTAACAACAGATATGTTGGTGGAAGGTGTGCACTTTGATTTATCTTATATGCCGTTAAAACATTTAGGGTACAAGGCAGTAATTGTTAATCTGTCTGATGTGTACGCTATGAATGCTAATGCAGAGCAAATTACGGTTTCTATTGCTATTTCTAATCGTTTTCCTATAGAGGCGGTAGAAGAGCTTTATGCAGGAATTAAAACGGCATGCGAAATGTATAATGTGGACCTGGTAGGTGGTGATACGACGTCTTCTACTTCTGGACTTATTATTAGTATTACTGCAATTGGAAAAGCCAAAGCAGAGGATGTGGTATATAGAAACGGGGCGAAACCTAATGATTTGGTAGTAGTTAGTGGAGATATAGGAGCAGCATATCTTGGTCTACAGGTTTTAGAGCGCGAAAAACAAGTGTTTTTGGTAAACCCTAAAGCACAACCCGATTTAGAACCATATTCTTATCTTGTAGAACGTCAGCTTAAACCAGAGGCGCGAAAAGATGTGGTAGAGTTATTAAAAGGATTGGGTGTGAAACCAACTTCAATGATTGATATTAGTGACGGATTATCATCTGAGATATTACATATTTGTGATCAATCGAAAGTAGGTTGTAAAATATTTGAAGAACGTATTCCACTCGACCCTCAATTTATTTCTACTTGTGAGGAGTTTAAATTGGAGGCAACTACGATAGCGATGAGTGGTGGAGAGGATTATGAGTTGCTATTTACTATTCCTATAGAAGATCATGATAAAATCAAAGGTAACCCACACTTAACTGTAATCGGTCATATTGCAGATGTAAGTGAGGGAGTGAACCTAATAACTAGAGCGAATGCTCAAGTGCCTATTATTGCTAAAGGTTGGAATAATTTGTCGGCAGACGAAGAGGAATAAAAGTGTGTTTATTTTTTTATGATAAGAATGTAAAAGAGAATAAAGATATGGGGTTCTAATAGTTAAAGAGTTTGTCTAATAAATTCTAATAATACCTTCTGTAAAGTGTCTTTGTCTTCTAGCCATGCCATGTGCCCTGCAGACAGACCAATAGATGGGCATTTGCTTTCTCTTATTGCATTTTTACTGGATTCTATAGGAATTAAAGGATCATCTTTTCCATAAATAAAGAGTTTGTTCTTGTCGAAGTGTCTAAGTACTTCTGTTCGGTCTTTGCGATCTCGCATAGACATTAAACAGGATTGGATGCCAGGAATAGGAAGTTTTTTTGCATCTGAAATCAGTTTGTTGATTTCGATTTTGTGTCTTTCTAAACTAGCTTTTGGAAATAGATTTTTTATTGCCATTTGTACTAAAGCTTCAGGATGTTTTTCTACCAATTGTATGGCTCGCGTACGTTGTTCTTTTCGTTCTTCATTATCTGCAAAACAAGTAGAATTTACTAGAACTAGTCCAGCCATTTGTTCGCTATATTTTTCAGCGTATGCTAGAGCTAAATATCCACCAAGAGAATGTCCTATAAATATGGGGTTGTCAACTTGTAATTTGGATAAAGTCTGATGTATTAAATCGGCTTGTTGGCTTAACGAATTTAGATAGACTAATTCGCCATTGGGATTGTGATTAGGTATTTGGATATTAATCGTACGTAGAGCACCATTAATGTGATTTATGAAGCTTTTCCACATGTTAGGTGATTCTAAAAACCCATGTAATAATACTATGTTCTGTCCGTTTCCGTCTATTTGATAAGATAAAGAAGGTAATTTCATATATAGAAGTAGGCCCCTTGCATAGCAAAGGCTATTTGTTATTAAGCGTTCATTAATTCTTCGATTTCCTCTGCTTCTATTGGAATGTTTTGCATTAAATCAAAAGGATTTCCTCGTTGTTGAATGACAACGTCGTTTTCCAGTCGGATTCCAAAACCTTCTTCAGGAATGTAAATTCCAGGCTCTATAGTAAATACCATATTGGCTTTCATTGGCTCCCAAAGTATACCATAATCATGAGTGTCTAATCCTAAATGATGGGATGTGCCATGCATGAAATATTTTTTATATGCTGGCCAATTTGGATCTTCATTCTGTATATCAGCTTTATCTAGTAGGCCTAGTTGAAGAAGTTTGTCGGTCATAATCTTTCCTACCTCTACATGATATTCTTTCCATATAGTTCCTGGTACGAGCATAGTATTAGCCTCACGTAATACGTCTAAAACTGCATTATAGACTTCTTTTTGTCTTTTTGTGAATTTTCCATTTACAGGAATGGTTCGCGTCATATCACTTGAGTAGTTTGCGTACTCTGCGCCTACATCAAGTAATAGCAAGTCGCCATCTAAACATTGTTGGTTGTTTTCTATATAATGTAGAATGTTGGCATTGTTTCCAGATGCTATAATTGGGGTGTAGGCAAAACCTTTGGATCGGTTTCTAATAAATTCATGAATGAATTCTGCTTCAATTTCATATTCCCAAACTCCTGGTTTTACGAAATTCAAAATTCGACGAAAACCTTTTTCGGTAATGTTACATGCTTTTTGAATTAAATCAATTTCAATAGGATCTTTTACAGAGCGTAGTCGTTGAAGAATAGGATTGCTTTTTGCCCAATTATGTGCTGGAAATTTTTCCTTTGTTGCTTTTATAAAACGATCTTCTCGTGTTTCGGTTTCTATCGCTTGACGATAATGCTCATTAGTATTAAAGTATATAGTGTCTGCTTGAGTCATTAGTTCAAAAAGAATTTGATCAAATTCTTCAAGCCAATATATGGTGGATATGCCTGAAACTTCTGTGGCTTTTTCCTTTGTTAATTTAGGTCCTTCCCAAACGGCAATGTGCGCATCTGTTTTACGAACAAACAAGATTTCTGTGTGTTTTTCTTCTACCGCATCTGGAAATAGTAGTAGGATGCTTTCTTCTTGATCTATTCCACTTAGATAAAAGATGTCCCTTGCTTGTTGAAAAGGCATCGTGCTATCTGCGCTTATTGGGTAGATGTCATTGCTATTAAAAACTGCGAGACTATTTGGCTTCATGTGCGCCATGAAATATTTTCGATTCTTAATAAACAGTTTATTGTCTATTGTTTCATACTTCATAATTTGAGAATTATTGTGAATATCAAAATCAAATTTACGAGATATTTGTCTGTACTGCTATTAATTTTTAAGCTCAATAGCAAAAAGCTTTTAGTTAGTTGTTTTTTGAAGGAATGTCTTTTATAAAACATATGAATTATTCTTCTGCTAGCTTATAACAAGTCTAAATTAGACTCAGATGTAGAAGAATCCTTGGGAATTACTTTTAACAAGTGTATTTTTGTTTATCAAAAATTGCAAAATTAAACCGTATATGGGACTTTTTACATCATCCATCGCTAGAAAGGTGACTATGTCGCTTTCTGGATTATTTCTAGTTATATTTTTGGCTCAGCACTTGGTAATTAACTCAGCCTCTGTGTTTTCGCCAGAAACATTTAATTCTTGGTCGCACTTTATGGGGACCAATGGTTTGGTGCAGTTTGTCATGCAGCCAATCTTAATTATTGGGGTTTTGCTTCACTTTATTATGGGCTTCATATTAGAGTCACAAAACCGCAAAGCACGCCCTATTAAATACGGCGTATTTAAAGGCAATAATAATTCTTCATGGGTTTCCCGAAACATGATTTTATCGGGAATTGTTATTTTGGTTTTCTTGGCTGTACATATGTATGATTTCTTTTTTCCAGAAATTGCATACAAATATGTGAGCATGGGGCCAGAAGATCCTACCCGTTACTACGCAGAAACCGTTGGTAAATTTGCCGATCCTATCCGTACATTTGGTTATGTGTTAGCGTTCGTTCTACTAGGTATGCACTTGTGGCATGGTTTCTCATCGGCTTTCCAAAGTATCGGATTTAACAATAAGTACTCAAGAGCACTTCAAGGATTTACTAAGTTTTATGCTGTTGTAGTTCCGTTAGGATTTATTTTTATTGCTCTTTATCATTTTCTTAATCAGTAAACAGTAGTAGCTATGTCTATATTAGATTCAAAAATACCAAAAGGTCCTTTAGCTGAAAAATGGGCTCATCATAAAGACAGTATTAATCTTGTGAACCCTGCCAATAAACGTAATATTGATATTATAGTAGTTGGGACTGGGCTTGCAGGTGGTAGTGCAGCAGCTACACTTGCAGAATTAGGATATAATGTAAAAACATTTACTTATAATGATTCTCCAAGACGTGCACACTCTATTGCGGCACAAGGAGGAATCAACGCAGCAAAAAACTACCAAGGAGATGGGGACTCAATTTACCGATTATTTTACGATACAGTAAAAGGTGGAGATTACCGTTCTAGAGAAGCAAACGTTTATCGTCTTGCTGAGGTATCTGCAAATATTATTGACCAGTGTGTTGCACAAGGAGTTCCATTTGCTAGAGAGTATGGAGGGCTATTAGATAACCGTTCTTTTGGAGGGGTTCTTGTTTCTCGTACATTCTATGCAAAAGGTCAAACAGGTCAGCAGTTACTTTTAGGAGCGTATTCTGCAATGAATCGTCAAATCAATCGTGGTAAGATTAAACCTTACAACCGTCACGAGATGTTAGATGTGGTAATTGTAGATGGAAAAGCAAGAGGAATTATTGCAAGAGACTTAGTTTCTGGAGAGATCCAAAGACACAGCGCTCACGCAGTAGTACTTGCGACGGGAGGATATGGTAATATTTTCTTCCTTTCTACAAACGCGATGGGATGTAATGCAACTGCTTCTTGGAAGGTTCATAAAAAAGGAGCTTATTTTGCAAACCCTTGCTTTACTCAAATTCACCCAACTTGTATTCCAGTTTCGGGAGAACACCAGTCTAAATTGACGCTAATGTCTGAGTCGTTACGTAACGACGGACGTATTTGGGTGCCTAAAAAGAAAGAAGATGCTATTGCAATCCGTGAGGGAAGATTAGAGCCAACCGATCTTAAAGAAGAAGATAGAGATTATTACTTGGAGCGTCGTTATCCTTCATTTGGTAACTTAGTGCCACGAGACGTTGCTTCTAGAGCAGCTAAAGAACGTTGTGATGCAGGTTATGGTGTTAACGCAACAGGGCAAGCAGTATTCTTAGATTTCGCATCGGCTATTGAGCGATATGGAAAAGAACAAGCTGCAATTCACCATATTTCAAATCCATCGGCTGCAAAAATACGTGAGTTAGGGGAAGAAGTAATCCGTTCTAAATACGGAAACTTATTCCAAATGTACGAGAAGATTGTAGACAAGAACCCATATAAGACGCCGATGATGATTTATCCGGCAGTTCACTATACAATGGGTGGATTGTGGGTAGATTATAACTTAAGTACTACTATTCCAGGTTGTTATGCTACAGGTGAGTGTAATTTTAGTGATCACGGTGCAAATAGACTTGGAGCATCAGCACTAATGCAAGGTCTGGCAGATGGTTACTTTGTTCTGCCTTATACTATAGGAGATTATTTATCTAATGATATTCGTACTGGAGCAATTTCTACTGATTTACCAGAGTTTGCTCAAGCAGAAAAAGAAGTAAAAGAAAGATTAGAAAAACTTCTTAATGTAAAAGGTACTAAGTCTGTAGACAACTTCCATAAACGATTAGGTTTAATCATGTGGAACAAAGTAGGTATGGCTAGAAATGCAAAAGGACTGAAAGAAGCTATCGAAGAGATTCGTGCTTTACGTGAAGAGTTCTGGAAAGACGTTCGCGTACCAGGAGGTCTAAATGAAATGAACCCTGAATTAGAAAAAGCAGGTAGAGTTTCCGATTTTATGGAACTTGCCGAACTTTTTGCTATGGATGCACTACATCGTGAAGAATCATGTGGAGGTCACTTCCGTGAAGAATACCAAACCGAAGAAGGCGAGGCACTACGCGATGATGAGAACTTTATGTACGTTGCAGCTTGGGAGTATAAAGGTGCTCCTAGTGAATCCGTAATGCACAAAGAATCATTAGATTACGAAAACATTAAAGTTGCGACAAGAAGCTATAAGTAAGCCGATTGTCTTTCAAAATAAATAGCAAAGCTATGAAACTAACATTAAAAATTTGGCGTCAAAAAAATGGTCAGACTAAAGGAGCGTTTCAAACGTATTCTTTAGATAACGTATCTGGCGACATGTCTTTCTTAGAGATGTTAGACGTCTTAAACGAAGATTTAATTAATAATAACGAAGAGCCTGTAGTTTTTGATCACGACTGTCGTGAAGGAATTTGCGGAGCTTGTTCTTTACAAATAAATGGCGAACCACACGGTCCAGATGCATTAATTACTACTTGCCAGTTGCACATGCGAAGCTTTAATGATGGCGATACCATTACTATTGAGCCATTCCGTGCTGCTGCATTCCCAGTAATTAAAGACTTGATGGTAGACCGTAGTGCATTTGAACGTATTCAACAAGCAGGTGGTTATATCTCAGTAAATACTTCAGGTAATACTATCGACGCTAATACTATACCAGTAGATAAAGCTTCTGCAGATGCAGCTTTCGATGCGGCTACTTGTATAGGTTGTGGGGCTTGTGTTGCGGCATGTAAGAATGCTTCTGCAATGCTGTTTACCTCTGCAAAAGTAAGTCAATTCTCACTTTTACCACAAGGGAAAGTAGAAGCTACTCAGCGTGTTCTTAACATGGTAGAGCAAATGGATAAAGAAGGTTTTGGTAACTGTACCAATACTGGAGCTTGTGAGGCAGAATGTCCTAAAGGAATTAGCCTAGAGTTTATTGCTCGCATGAACCGTGAATACCTTAAAGCTAGTATAAAAGGGTAAGAAGTTTTCTTTATAATATATAAGCCTTTAAATTTATAGTCCTTAATACTATAAATTTAAAGGCTTTTTTTGTTTCTTTCATAAATGTTAATATATTAGTATTATAATATATTGTTGTATTTGTAATTTATACAAATTGAATAGTAGTAGCGTGTCTTCTACTTTTAAAATATGTTATTAATTGTGAAATTAATACCTATTTTAGCTACTCCAAACTAAACAACTATTAAACTATTACTTGCGTTATAGCTTTTTTCAATCAATAAAAGTTATTGATGAGTTTAATCCATTTATTAAATTTAAATTTTGTTTACTTCCAATTTAAGAATAAAAGACCTATACGCAGATTCAGATTTTTATCTAATATATAATCGTGATTTAGAAAAATATATTTTACATCCTTACAAGTCAACTAGTTGGGGGGGTTTATGGTGTTATTTGGACAGGTACAGAAGAATATAAACATAAATTTAATGGTAAAGTTTGTACTTTTCCAAAAAATCATTTTTTGTTTATAAGTCCCCATATTCAGAATGCATTTGTCAGAGAAAAATTCCCAGATGCAGTACTGATTTTATTTAATTCAGTTTTTTTCGCTCGATCTACAAGAGAGGCGTATATATTACAATGTTCTCCCTTATTTCATAGAGCGGATGAGATTTCGTATTATAAAAACTGTCTCTATGCCAGTGATGATTTGAACTTTTACTTTTCATATTGTTTCTATGGCACTCTAAATGTTTCATTCACGCTCCAATTAGCATGAACTTCTATAGGAGTATAGAAAAAGAATACTGGCTCAGGTTGTGTGCGAGTAGAGAAATTTCCAGAGTCCCATTTTCCGTTTTCGTTAATATCATAACTTAAACGAACATAATAAGTTCCTTTGGATAAGTGCATGAAATTGATTTGTCGCTCTTCATTTAGATGGTCTGTTTTTACTAATTTAGAATCACTATCCAATAAATCTACTTTTACAGGGAAATCGTTTATACCTTGAATATTTAAGTGTAGGGAGCCATATTCCGATTCGCTTTTCGTGCGCACACTAGTATGTATTGTGTCGTTTGTTTCTCCTTGCCAATCTATAATTGCACCAGGTAAAAATTGAATATAATAATTGCTTCTATATTCTTTGTCAAACGATAAACTGAAAATACTATGTAGCCTGTCTACAGATGTTTTAAATGGAACCGATATAGAGTCTTCATCTACGAGAGAAATATAGTTTTCATTTACTTCATCAAGAGGAGTATCCAATCGGAATTTTAAAGTATCGTTGGGTGTTTGGATATCAATTTTGTTAAGCTTAAACGGCTTCGGTTTTATATCCTCCTTTATTTTAATTTTTGAAAGTTGTACACTGTCTTTATACGATATATTAAAATGAAGACTATCTGTTTCTATAGAAGGATGATACCAGAAATATAAAGTGTCTTTTCCTACTTCTTTAGTAATTCGTGTATCGACATTCTCGGGTATATTCTCTAATTCTATATTTGGAAGATTACCATCGGTGCGATAACCAAATCGAACAAGATTCTCATTCACCATTTCTGGACGACTTAAGTAATATCCACCACGTTCACGATATAAATATAGATTATATATACTATCATTAGGTATTGTAATAGGTGTAGAGTGGAATGCAAACTTATCTTCTGCAGCATTATATATATATGGATTTCCATCCTTTTCTTTTTGAATAGCGACTAATAAATACTTACCATCTGCTAGGTTTGTAAATCTAAAGTTACCCTCCTCGTCCGTTACACTTACATAATTAGGTTTACCTTTTGTAATTATACTATCATGAAAAGTTTCATCTAGTTTGTATAGATTAACTCCTGTTTTTTTCTTTAGTTTAAGCAATCGGCTATCGATTACTTTTCCTCGTAACTTCAAACTATCGATATAGTCGCCGGTAGAGAATACATACTCAAATTGCTCCAATATATTACCCTCATTATTGTCTACAATACTATTCCCAAAATTAAAAGTATAGGTTGTATTTGGAGCCAAACTATCTGCAATCTCAATCTCCAAAGTTTTTGAAACATTATAGGGAGTAATTGTAGGAGTCTTCTCCATAGGAGGAGAGATGATAAGATTTTCTTGTAGTTTATCTAGTCGAATATACTCATCAAAAAGAATGGTTACTTTATTTCCACTAAAATTAGTTTGAAGATTTTTTGGATTTATTCGAAGCGGTTTTGGCGGTATGGTGTCCTTTGCACCACCCGTAGGGCGTCCTCGCTTTGCACATTGTGTAAAAGCGAGTATAAATAGCAGGGCCAATGGTAATAAGAGAATTCGTGCTTTCATCGTTACAAAAATAGAAAACTTTTTCAGCTCATAGCTAAGGTAGCGATACTTAGTTTATCAACAGGAGCTTTTAGGAGTTCTTTTCCACATTCTACTAGTGTAGCACCCGTAGTGA
>JAJYTI010000204.1 GCA_021793135.1 Bacteroidota bacterium | reverse complement strand
AATCATGCAAAACGTAAAACTACTTTATACCTCATGCATATAAACAATTTGCAGTCAAGGTAATAAGAATACATGAAACCATTTTGGAGTAAATTATAATGCTTTATGTTTTTATTTAATCTAAAACAATAAAGATCTGCTATTAATATGAATAGTACTTATTATAAAATGCCTTTAAATCTTGCAAGTCTTATGCGCGACAATAGTTCTATAGAGACTTGTAGCATGGTAGAGAGTATTGCACAACATTTAATGTTATTGATTACAACCAAGAAAAAAGAAAATCGATATGATGCCGATTATGGAAATGCTGTATGGGATATTGAATTTGAAAATGCTATAACCGGAGTGAAATGGGAAGCTGTCTTTGTAGAAAGCATGAGAAGGCAAATCAAAAAATATGAGCCTAGAATTTATGCTCCAAAAATAGAAGTGAGTATTATACATGTAGAACATACTTATGATACTAGGAAGTTTAGTGAAATAAAGAAAAAAGCAAAGATTTCAATTCGTGCAAAACTTAGAGAAACAGATGAGAATTTCAACTTTTCTACCGAATTGTTTTTAAGTCCTATGTCTATTGATTAGTACATTTTTTTAAAGAAGTTATATGAACCAAAGAATAAATTCTTTCTCAAAAGAAGCGATAAAGGCACGCATGCAACAGAATGCGGTTAAGTTATGGGGGCTTAGAAGTGTAAGCTCTATAGACCCTTTTGTGTCTTTACTAATCGATGCTTTCTCTACAGAAATATTTAAAGCTAACAATGAAATTCGTGCGGTTAACTCTAGAATATTAGAAAAGTTAGCCAAGCTTTTAACACCATCTATATACACACATCCGCAGCCTGCTCATGCTATTGCCTTTACACATCCTGATGCAGCACAAGAAGTTATTTCTCATCAAAGTGAATTCTATGTAAAAAGACAATTCCCTTCGACGATTAAATCTGCCTCGGATGCACAAGTAGATATTCACTTTACACCTGTAGACAATGTATCGTTAGTACGAATGAACACTACTGCTTTATTAACTACAAATACATTTTATATTTATGATGATGAGCAGAATAAAATTCCAATTGCAAAAATACCACAATATGAAGTGGCACATAATAAAATTTATTTAGGAATAGATGCTACCTTATATAATGCTTCTAAATTACCTGAATCATTAACTCTGTATTGTTCCAACCCTACATTCGAATCGGTAGACTTTGTTTTTAAGCTTTTGCCTTTCATCAGTATTAAGAATAATGGAGAAAATCTAAAAGTAAAATCTGGTTTACCATATAAAGAAGATCAGTCTGCTACAGGATATGAGAAAATATTTAAGGCTTACTCTGTTCAAAATCGAATTGAGCAAAACATTAAAAATATTTACAATAATAAGTTTATCGAGATATCAGGTTTTAGTGCAGACTGCATAACCGAGGAATTGCCTGAATTTTTAGACTTTGCTCAAAATCAAAGAGAGGTTACCGAAAGTTTGCAAGGGAAGAAAATGATATGGATAGAAATGGAGTTTCCGCCACAATACAGCACAGACATTCTAGACAACTTTTCATTTTCATTAAATGCTTTTCCAATATATAATCGCAAATGGAAACGTAACGAATACGCCTTAGATATCATGGGAGATAACATTCCATTACACACCAGCGTTGGCGAGCATTTTTTATACGTAGAAGAAGTTATAGATAGTCATGGAAATAAATATAAAGAAGTCCCATTCCAACAAAATAATGGTGCCATACATAAAGGACTATATACCGTTAGAAAAGGAGGAATGGAACGTTTTAACGAACGTAATGCTATAGAGTTAATCTCTAATGTCATGGAGGTTACTAGAGATGAGGTTTCGGCATTTGGTGTTTTAGAAAGAGACAAGGTTATAGATACGTTGAGAAATATAACCACACAAATGAAGGAAATGGAACAAAAGATTTCTAATGTCGAGAAAAATGTAATCCAGGAAACAACCTATGCAATCGTAAATCCATACGAAAGAATCGAAAATCTATTTGCAGGCTATTGGGTAACTCACTGTTTATGGGCCAATAATATACGTAGTGGCACTAGCCTATCTCAACCTAAAGTAACCGCAGTAAAATTCAATAAAAACATAAAATTACTAACGGTTACTAGTGGTGGTAATGAGGGGCAAAAAGGCACCGATGCAATTCAAGCATATAAATACGCATTGACTACAAGAGATAAATTAATCTCTATTGAAGACATTAAAAACTTTTGTAAGCTAAGCTTAAAGAATGAATTTGAATCTATAGATGTAAAACGCGGAACCATAATTAGCGATAAACCAAAAGAGGGTTTTATTCGCACCATAGAAATAGAAATTGTTCCAAAAGCATATAATTATTTAGGAGAAAAATATTGGGCTAATACCGCAATTTCATTGAAGCAACAAATAATGTTACGTGGTATTGACGGGATAGAATATCTTGTTAAAATAAAAAATGAGGAAAATGAATAGTACTATAGAAGCAACACAAACCATAGTCAAGCCCAACACGTTGCACACCGATTATAGGGCAGAGATTCTGGCACTTAACCTCATTAAATATTACACAGGTTTAGATGAGGTATACCTAAATCGTTTAGGTAGCAATAACAGAACATTTAATAAAGACATAGACAACATAACTAGTAAAGTCTATGATTTGGGAGAACTTATAGTCTCCATAGATACATATAGAGAAGGTATTTATGATTATTTACCAGAAGGATTATTTCACCCTCTTTCGTTAGGAGATCAGCTAAGTAGTGTAGAAAACATTGTTAAGCAGATAAAAAAACAAAAGAAAATAGAGGCAGAAACTCGAAAGTTCTTTCAACCTTTTGAACTGGAATCCTACTATTTATCATTAAGTGCTTTAGCTAAAGAAAATGAATTTGATATAACTGGTAATTCTAGATTATTTCTAGAAACCATGAAGGATTTATGGCCATTATTAGACAAATTAGATGCAGATACAGCAGAAACATTCATTTATATATTACCGTTTTTTCATGAAGAAAGAGGAAATAAAAGTTGGTTTGAGAAATGCATGTCAGCATTTTTAAAAATACCTGTAAAAATCACTTACACACCCAATAAAGTAAATTACATTCATGAAGATGCTAGCACCACTACTCTATCTGAATTTATATTAGGAGAAACCACCGTACTAAGTGGTAGTCATTATGATGGAGAAAGAAATTGGGCTATTCATTATGGACCTATTCCATATGAAGATATATCGAAATATATAGAAAAGTCCAATCTAAGAAAGTTATTACAAATCTTATATGATTACTGTTTACCAGCTACCGTAATGGTGGAAGAACACTTTATAACCGATAAAAATGAAGAGTCATTCTTAATTTTAACTGATAAGAACACCAATAGATTAGGGTACTCAACATATATATAAACTAAGCATAATAATTATTGCATAAATGGAAATGGAAAATTTTAAAGCATTTTTTATAAAATACATACTTCTGCTGATTATAATAATATTATTCGCAGTAGTTCTGGTTTTCTTAAAAAAACGACTTCCTAAAGTAAAGCTAAAAGTTTTAATTCTTTATCTATTACTAGGAGGAATTTGTCTAGGACTACCAGGATTTCTAGGTGTTTCAGGCAATATGTTTAACCCTTATTGGTATTTATTTGCCATGTTCACGTACTTATTATTGGGAATAGGTCATGTAAATTTATTACACAAATATTTTAATG
>JAJYTI010000010.1 GCA_021793135.1 Bacteroidota bacterium | reverse complement strand
AATTTCGTAATGCCCTTTAACTAGAGATTTATCAAGCATGATATCCCCATCTGGCAAAATTTCTTTGGTTTCTAAAAGCGTCATTACTCGTTTTGTACTAGCCATAGCTCGCTGATATAAATCAAAGGTTTCGCCAAGGCGTGTCATGGGCCAGAGCAGTCGTTGAGTTACAAATATCAATACACTATAAAGTCCCACTGCCATAGTGCCTTCTAAAGCCTGAATACCTGCAAATACTAAAATCCCGATAAATCCTATTAGAATAAGCATTCGGATTAATGGTACAAAGGCAGAGCTTAAACGAATAACACGCTCGTTGGCTTCTCTATATTCGCCAGAGGTTTTAGCAATTCGCTCATTTTCATAAGTTTCGGTCCCAAAACTCTTTATGGTTGCCATTCCACCAAGATTATTTACTAATTGTGAACTATTTTGGCCAGCTTTCTCTCGTACCACACTATAACGTGGCTCTAACTTCCTTTGAAACCAAATAGATCCCCATATAATAAAAGGCATTGGTAATATCGCCATCCAAGCAATTTCGGGTGCAGAGAAAATAAATACCGAGCCTATCACAAGTACCGTAATAATTACTTGAATGATATCGTTTGCACCATGATCCAAAAAACGTTCTAATTGATTGATATCATCATTTAATATAGAAATTAAATCTCCTGAGGATTTATCTTCAAAAAATGCCATTTCTTGTTTTTGCATATTGGCGTAAGCATCCTTACGCAAACTATCTTGAACATACTGTGCTAAATCACGCCAATATATTTTAAATAGATACTCGAAAAAAGATTCTAATATCCACACAATAGCAGTAACTCCTGCTAACCAAATCAATTGTTCTTTAGGATCACTAATTCCGAAACGAGAAATTAAACTTTCATCTCCTTTTACCACCACATCTACTGCAGCACCAATTAACACTGGTGGCGCCAAATCGAATATTTTATTTAATACAGAAAAAATAGTAGCCCAAATCACCTTTGTTCTAAAAGGACGCATGTATTTAAGCAGTTGATAAAATGGAGATTTATTCTTCTTAGAATTCATAACTATATAAACTTACCCATTAGCGATCCTACAAAACATCTATAAAATATAGTGATAGAACCACTTATACTCGTGTAGTATTTAAAAAATGTAAATTTAATTTAATTTAAACAGATAAACAGGTTATATCTTTGGGATATTCGATTGGATATTTTTTCAATCTACAAAAGTAAAATTCCGACTCTACAATTACTTCGAAAAGTATGTATAAATCAACTTTGTGAATTGACTTTTATTTAAGTCTAAAATTGAAACTAGAAACTTACAAAATATACTTTTTCAATTGATTTGAGTATCTTTGCAGACTATGGTAAAAAATGAAGGATTCATTGAGGTATATGGTGCACGTGTTCACAATTTAAAGAACATAGATATACGTATACCAAGAGAACAATTAGTAGTAATCACAGGACTTTCCGGGAGTGGGAAGTCTTCTTTGGCATTCGATACGATTTATGCAGAGGGCCAACGACGCTATATTGAAACCTTCTCTGCCTACGCCAGACAATTTTTAGGAAGCTTAGAACGACCAGATGTCGATAAAATAGAAGGATTATCTCCTGTAATTGCGATAGAACAAAAAACCACGAGTAAAAGTCCACGATCTACTGTAGGAACAATTACTGAGGTGTATGACTTTTTACGTTTGCTCTATGCACGTGCAGGAATTGCATATAGTATGAATACTGGAGAGAAAATGGTGAGTTACACGGACCAACAAATCGGTGACCTCATCAAAAAAGATTTTGTTGGAAAACGAATAAATATCCTAGCTCCAGTAGTACGTAGCAGAAAAGGACACTATCGCGAATTGTTTGAGCAAATTGCTAGACAAGGTTTTGTTAAAGTACGTATCGATGGGGAAATACAAGACATAACTGTCGGGATGAAAGTGGATCGATACAAAACACACGATATAGAAATTGTTATCGATAGACTTTTAATTGATGAAAGCCAAGATAGTGACAAACGATTGGCAGAAAGTATTCAAACAGCTATGTATCATGGAGATGATACCTTAATGATTGAAGATCACGATACGCACAAAGTTCGATATTTTAGTAGAGCACTAATGTGTCCTACTACTGGTATATCATATCCTCAACCAGAACCAAATAGCTTCTCATTCAACTCCCCTAAAGGGATGTGTCCAAACTGTAAAGGTTTAGGTACTTTACGTGAAGTAGATATTAATAAAATAATCCCAGACCCTTCTTTATCAATTAACCAAGGTGCTTTAGCTCCGCATGGTGATAATATTCAGAAGAGCAAATGGATATACAAACAATTAGAATTACTTGCACAACGCTTTTCATTTAAATTAAGCGATCCATTTAAAGATATTCCCGAAGAAGCAAAAGATGCTATACTGAACGGAATACATGAGAAGTTTGAGCATAAATCACAAAACTTAGGAATTACAAGAACTCATCAAATCGATTTTGAAGGTTTAATTCCATTTATAAAAAACACTTACGACGAAAACAGCTCTACCAAGCTTAAACGTTGGGCAAAAGACTTTATGAACAAAGTAAAGTGCCCTGAATGTAATGGTGGAAGAGTAAAAAAAGAGTCGTTATACTTTAAAATTGCCGAGAAGAATATTGCAGAACTATCTGCGATGGATATTGGTGATCTTAAAGAATGGATGGATGCATTACCAGAACAACTCAACGAAGCACAGAAGAAAATCGCTTTAGAGATTATTAAAGAAGTTTCTACTCGATTACAATTCTTATTAGATGTAGGGCTTGGTTATTTATCTTTAGGTAGAAGCTCACGTTCCTTATCAGGTGGAGAAGCACAACGTATTCGTTTAGCGACTCAAATCGGTTCCCAACTTGTAGGTGTACTATATATTCTAGACGAACCAAGTATTGGATTACACCAACGTGATAATGATAGATTGATTCAATCTTTAATCAAACTAAGAGATATTGGAAACTCTATAATAGTTGTAGAGCATGATAAAGACATGATTTTAGAAGCAGATTATGTTATTGACATAGGTCCTGCTGCTGGGAAAAATGGCGGTCAAATAGTATCTACAGGAACACCAAAAGAATTGGCGGAGTCCGACACTCTTACTGCGCAATACATAAATGGAACTAAAGAAATAGAAATTCCAAAAGAGCGTAGAAAAGGAAATGGTAAAACATTAAAACTAGAAGGTGCTACAGGAAATAACCTGAAAAATGTAGATATAGAAATTCCATTAGGAATGATGGTAGGAATTACTGGCGTATCGGGAAGCGGAAAATCTTCATTGATAAACCAAACCCTCTACCCTATTCTAAATGCACACTTTTTTAATGGAGTAAAGAAACCTCTACCTTACAAAAAGATTAGTGGATTAGAGCATTTAGATAAGGTAATAGAAATTAACCAATCTCCAATTGGAAGAACTCCACGTTCTAATCCTGCTACATATTCTGGAGTATTTTCCGAAATTCGAAGTCTATTTGCAAAACTTCCAGAATCGAGCATTCGCGGGTATAAACCTGGGAGATTTAGTTTTAATGTAAAAGGTGGTCGTTGCGAAACTTGTCGTGGTGCTGGAGTTCGTGTTATAGAAATGAACTTTTTGCCCGATGTACATGTAGAATGCGAAACCTGTCAAGGAAAACGTTTTAATCGTGAAACATTAGAAATCCGATATAAAGGAAAAAACATTTCGGATGTGCTAAATATGACGATTCATGAAGCAGTAGAGTTTTTTGAACCAATTCCGAAAATATACAGAAAGCTAAAAACAATACAAGATGTAGGTCTAGGATATATAACTTTAGGCCAACAATCTACCACCCTATCGGGAGGAGAAGCACAAAGAATTAAGCTAGCCACCGAATTGTCTAAACGCGATACTGGAAACACTATTTATATCTTGGATGAGCCTACAACGGGTCTTCATTTCGAAGATATTCGTACCTTAATGCATGTTTTAGACAAACTAGTAAATAAAGGTAATACTGTACTTATTATCGAACATAACCTAGATGTAATAAAGTCTATGGATTTCTTATTAGACATTGGTCCTGAAGGTGGAAAAGCCGGTGGTACCCTAGTAGCTCAAGGTACACCAGAAGAGCTAGCAGAAAACAAAAAGAGCCACACGGCTAAATATTTAAAGAAAGAATTAAAATTATAGAATAAAATGGAAAATACATTGCAATCAAAAAACTGGACAGATATTAAATCCAACGATTCATGGGCGATATTTAAAATAATGGGTGAGTTTGTAAAAGGTTACGAAAAACTCAGTAAAATAGGTCCATGTGTATCGGTATTCGGTTCAGCTCGTTTAAAGCCTGAAAATAAATATTATCTACTAGCAACAGAAATTGCTAAGAAAATAACTGAGAATGGATACGGGGTGATCACCGGAGGTGGTCCTGGTATTATGGAAGCTGCAAACAAAGGTGCTCATGAAAATGGTGGTTGTTCTGTAGGGATAAATATCACGCTACCTTTTGAACAAGAAAGCAATCCATATATCGATCATGATAAAAACATAAACTTTGATTATTTCTTTGTAAGAAAGGTAATGTTAGTAAAATATTCGCAAGGTTTTGTAGTAATGCCAGGTGGATTTGGTACTTTAGATGAGTTATTTGAAGCGATTACACTTATCCAAACCTTAAAAATCGATAAATTCCCTATTATTTTAGTTGGAAAAGAGTTCTGGGGAGGACTTTTCGAATGGGTAAAAAGTACATTAATTGAAGAGAAAATGATTTCTCCAGAAGACATTCATCTTTTCAATATTGTAGACACATCAGAAGAGGTTATAGAAGTTCTAAACAATTTCTACGGAGAGTATAGTCATAGCCCAAATTTCTAACTTTGTTAAGAAACTAATATAATTATGCGTAAACTACATTTATTTATCCTGGTATTCTTATTTTCTGGTTTTGCTATAGCACAAGAACAGCTCAAAGTAGCATTCTATAACTTATTTGAATACCCGAGATATCTTCCAACCAACAGAGCTCCGTATTTAAAGAATATTTTATCCGATATTGACCCTGATTTATTTCTAGTTTGCGAATTATTATCTGAAGAAGGTGCAGACGATATTCTCTATAACGCAATGAATTATGACCCAAATCGAAACTTTGCCAGAGCTCCTTATGTCTCCAACCAGTCAAGTAATTCAGATATGCAACAATTATTATTTTACGATAGTGATATTTGGGAATTACTATCTACAGAATTGCTAACTACTAATTATCGAGATATCAATAAATATAAATTACGTTTGATTACTGAGGAAGAGAATGATCCGACTTATGTTTACGCATTTATTACACACTTAAAGTCTAGTGACGGCCGTGCCAATAGGCTTATACGTTTAGAAATGGTAGAAGCTCTAACCGAGCATTTACAGTACATAGAACCTGATGCATTTGTAATGTTCGCTGGAGATTTCAATCTATACTCATCAACTGAAGAATCATACCAAGAGCTACTAAATGAAGAAAATGACATTGTATTTGTAGACCCTATAAATAGTCTTGGCGATTGGCATGATAATGAGGATTTCGCCTATTTACACACTCAAGCAACTAGACTAAGCAATGCAGGATTTACCACTGGAGCAAGTGGTGGTATGGACGACAGATTTGATTTTATCATGTTGTCTGAAAGTTTCTTCGAGAACAACCCAAAATTAGAATATATAGAAGATAGTTACGTTGCTTATGGGAATAATGGCAACTGTTTTAAAAAAGATATTAATGACCCTTCTTGCGATGGAGAGTACTCATTAGAAACTCGCGATTGGTTATATTGGATGAGTGACCACTTACCTGTAGTTTTAGAATTACAAACAAACCAAAATCTATTAAACACAACCAAACATGAGAATTTGGAACAACAACCCAAGATCCTTTCTAATCCTGTAGAAAATGTTTTACAAATTCGTATGCCAGAATTAGCTAATAACCACTTTACAATAAACATCTATAACTCTATCGGAAAATCGGTGATAAAGCAAAGTGTAGAATCTAATAATTCTGTATTCGATATTCCTATTGAACACTTATCTTCTGGCTTATATTTCATACAATTATCTAATTATCCTAATCAACCTATTAAATTTATTAAAAAATAATTTTAAGATATTTTTAGTTCGAATCAAGATTGATATTTGTTAAAAACTCGAAATAAATTCAAATTTATTTCGGATTAAACTTTTTATTAACACATTATATTCGATTATATTTAATTTTATTGAAAATTAAACAATATATTTCTGCATTTATTATACATTGTTTAATACTTTGTTTTTGCTTATATTTGTGAGGAATAATTTTCACTACCATGCAAGTAAAAACTATGTCTAAAAATAACAAAATGTCTTTTGATGACTTTAAGAAAGAAGTCATTAGAGATTACAAAATAGCAGTAACCAGTAGAGAATGTAGTCTTTTAGGACGACGTGAAGTATTAACGGGTAAAGCCAAATTCGGTATTTTTGGTGACGGAAAAGAAGTACCACAGTTAGCTTGGGCTAAGGTATTTAAAGAAGGTGATTGGCGAAGTGGATACTACCGAGACCAAACCTTTATGATGGCTATTGGTAAACTTACCGTTCAAGAGTTTTTTGCAGGCTTATATGGCCACGTAGATCAGGATTTAGAACCGATGAGTGCTGGTCGCCAAATGGGTGGACACTTTAGTACTCGTACGGTAAATAAAGATGGAACTTGGAAAAACTTAGCTAAAGAAAAAAACAGTAGTGCAGACATCTCTCCTACTGCTGGTCAAATGCCTAGATTATTAGGTTTAGCACAAGCATCAAAGATATATCGTGAAGTAGATAGCGTTAAAAATAAAGATACTTTTTCTAACAATGGTAATGAAATTGCATGGGGAACCATTGGTAATGCAAGTACTAGCGAGGGATTATTCTGGGAAACTATAAATGCTGCTGGTGTTCTACAAGTTCCTATGGTAATGAATGTTTGGGATGATGAATACGGAATCTCTGTACATGCAGAACACCAAACCACAAAAGAAGATATTTCTAAAGTTTTAAGTGGATTCCAAAGAGATAAAAATGATGATGGTTATGAAATTATCATTGTAAAAGGTTGGGATTATCCAGCGCTAATTGAAGCGTATGAAAAAGCAGAAAAAATAGCAAGAACCGAACACGTTCCTGTTCTATTACATGTAAAAGAAATTACTCAACCACAAGGACACTCCACTAGTGGATCGCATGAGCGTTATAAAAGTGAAGAACGACTTTCTTGGGAAAAAGAATACGATTGTAATGCAAAAATGAGAGAGTGGATTCTAGAAAATGAATTTGCTACCGAAGAAGAGCTAGAACAATTAGAAAAAGACATTAAAAAGGAAGTTCGTGACGGAAAAAATGCTGCATGGAAAGCATATACTACCGAAATCAAAGAAGAGCAAGCAGAATTGCTTAGCGTACTTGCCGACTTCACTGCACAGAATGAAATTAAAGAACTATACGATGCTCTAGCAGCAGACAGAGCACCTATTCGTAAAGATGTACTTAGTACAGCAAGAAAAGCTCTACGCTTTGCTACATTGAATAACATAAACGGAAAAGTAGCTATTGCTAAATGGATAGAACATTATATTAAGAAAATTCAACCAAAATTCAGTTCTCATCTATATTCCGAAACTGGGACCGCCTGTGATATAAAAGAGGTATTACCTACTTATGATGAAAATCCTGAATCCGTAGACGGACGTATTGTTATCCGTGATAACTTCGATGCGATTTTCAGTAAACACCCAGAAGTACTAATTTTTGGTGAAGATGCTGGTAAAATTGGAGATGTTAACCAAGGGTTAGAAGGATTGCAAGAAAAGCACGGAAAATTACGTGTTGCAGATTCTGGAATTCGAGAAGCTACAATTTTAGGACAAGGAATTGGAATGGCAATGAGAGGTTTACGTCCTATTGCCGAAATACAATATTTAGACTATATCTTGTATGCATTGCAAATCATGAGTGATGATCTAGCAACATTGCAATACCGAACTAATGGCGCACAAAAAGCACCATTAATAGTAAGAACACGTGGACACCGATTAGAAGGAATCTGGCATAGTGGTTCACCAATGGGAGGGTTATTACACTTATTACGTGGAATTTATATCCTTACTCCAAGAAATATGACCAAAGCTGCTGGTTTCTATAACACTTTATTAGAGAGCGACGAACCAGGTTTAATTATTGAGTGTCTAAATGGTTATCGATTAAAAGAAAATTTACCAAACAACTTAGGAGAATTCCGCACCCCTATTGGAGTAGTAGAAACTTTACGCGAAGGAAATGACATTACTGTAGTTTCTTACGGTAGTACACTTCGATTGGTAGAAGATGCTGCAGAAGAACTTGCCGATTATGGTATCTCTGTAGAGGTAATCGATGCGCAAAGTTTACTTCCATTTGACATCAACCATGATATTGTTAAAAGCTTAGAGAAAACAAATCGCCTACTTGTAGTAGACGAGGATGTACCTGGTGGTGCTTCTTCCTACATAATACAAGAAATTATAGAAAAGCAAAATGGTTATAAATACTTAGATAGTAAACCACAAACGCTTACTGCAAAAGCACACAGACCTGCATATGGTACAGATGGAGATTATTTCTCAAAACCTTCTGCAGATGATATTTTTGAAAAGATTTATGATATACTAAACGAAGTAAATCCTAATAAATATCCAGCTCTATATTAAATATAAGCATACTATAAAATTCAAAAACGCCTTGTAATTATATTACGAGGCGTTTTGTATTATATTGGGTCTACATCGATTATTACCCGAACAGAACGAAATTCTTTTATAGCAGAAAACTGATTATGAATTCTTTGTAAATTCTGTTTTGTCTGTTTTACAGAATGATTATGCGGAATTTTAAGCATAATATGTGTTATATACTGATTCCTTATTCGTCCTATTGCTGGATCTTCAGGTCCTAACACTTGACTAGAGAAGGGCACCCTCATAGCCTTTGCGTACCAATTTGCTGCTTGTCTCATTTTTTGATAATTCCTATCACGTAAAGTTATTTGGATCAATTTGACAAATGGTGGATATTTAAAATCTCGTCGCTCTACAATTTCATTCGCATACATTTGCTTATAATCATTATCTCGCAAAACCTGCAATGTAGTTTGTAAAGGATCGTAAGTCTGAATTAACACATCTCCCTGCTTATTTCCTCTTCCAGCTCTTCCTGCTACTTGTTGTAATAATTGAAAACTACGTTCGTGCGCTCTAAAATCGGGAAAGTTCAATAGATTATCTGCTTGTAGTACGCCTACCAATCCTATATTAGAAAAATCTAAACCTTTGGCAAGCATTTGTGTTCCAACAAGTATATCTATTTTACGAAGCGTCATACGCTCAATTATCTTCTCGTAGGCATGTTTTCTGCGAGTAGTATCTTGATCCATACGCTGAATTCGATAATCGGGAAAATATTGAGAAATTTCTTTTTCTATTTGTTGGGTACCAAAACCTTTATAATCTAAAGTTTCGTTACCACATGCCATACACGAAACTAACATTGCCATAGAATAACCACAATAGTGGCAACGTAATTGTTTTCGATACTCATGATAAGTCAAACTCACATCACAATTTGGACATTGTGGTGACACACCACAAGTAGTACATTCTACTACCGGTGAAAATCCTCTTCGATTTTGAAATAATATTACTTGTTCACCTTGTTCCAAGGTATGCTTTATTGCATCGAGCAAACGTTGGCTAAAACGCCCTTTCATTTGTTTTTTCTTATACGCCTCTTTTAGGTTGATATACTGAATTTTGGGCATAGGAACATTTCTATACCTTTCCGTTAATTCTACCAAACCATATTTTCCTGCTTTACAATTGGTATATGTCTCAATACTTGGAGTAGCAGATCCTAATAATACATTAGCTTTATGTTGCATACCAAGAACTATTGCCGCATCACGACCATGATATCTAGGAGCTGGATTATGCTGTTTATAGGAAGCCTCATGCTCTTCATCTACTAATAGCAATCCTAGATTATTAAACGGCAAAAAGATTGAAGAACGTGCACCAATTACTATTTGAGCTTTTTCTTTACCTGCCTGTAAATTATTCCACACCTCTATTCTTTCATGTACCGAATATCTAGAATGATAAACAGACAGTTGTGGTCCAAAATGCTTACGTAGTCTTCCAATTAATTGTGTAGTCAATGCAATTTCCGGCACTAAGTATAAAACTTGTTTTCCTTTTTTAAGTACATCCTCAATACACTTTATATAAACTTCTGTTTTACCACTTGAAGTTACTCCATGGAGTAAACAAACTGTTTTATCTTTAAAATTTTTATTTATTGCTATATATGCTTCTTCTTGTGCAGTTGTAAGTTTTGAAATAGCAGTAGTTTCTCCCTCAAAGTTATGGCGGTCTTCTTGTAACTCATACTTCTCAATTACGCCTTTATCTATTAGTGCTTTCAACACTCCACTAGAAGCATTTGCACTTTTCAAAAGTTGTTTTGGGTTTATTGGTTTTTTCGTTTGTGCTTGAAGCAAAAACAAATTCATTAATAAATCTCGTTGTTTGGTTGCTCTAGTAGATAATTCTTCTAAAAGTGAATTTAAACTATTTTCGGTTTCATACTCCTTGGCCAAGCGCACATATGATTTCTTTTTGGGAATATATTGTTCAAATACTTCTTCTTGAACATCAATATATTCTTTAGCGAGTAAAGCTTGTATGAGTTTAACTACATTTTTCTTATCAATAATAGATTGCACCTCCTCTACTCTTAATGACGATTGTCTTTGTAAAGCTTCTATTATTAGATATTCCTCATCGGTTAAGGATGCTTCATTTTCTAGAAAATTATTCTTTAAAGAAATTAAAGTTTCGCTTTCTAGTAGAAATGCACTGGGCAATGCGGCTCGTACTACTTCACCTAAGGCGCACATATAATAATCTGCTAACCAAAACCAATGCTTAAGTTGATGCTTATTTATTATAGGAGTTTCATCTAGAATCTGATCTATTTCCTTAGTATCATATTCTGGAGCTTTATCATGAATCCGTAAAACTATTCCAGTATGTATTTTTGATTTTCCAAAAGGTACCGTCACTCGCATCCCAATATCTATGTAATCTAACAATGATTTAGGGAAGTGATAAGTAAAGGTGTTTTTAATAGGAATGGGTAAAATTACATCAACGTATAACATAAACTAAATAAAAAAGGCCGTCTTAAAAAGACAGCCTAAAGATACAATTTTCTAAGTTTTTATTCTGCTCGTTTCCAAATTTGTGTACGACCAATAAGAGCCATACCAATAAATCCGCGAACTTTTAATGTATTGTCATCTTCTAATTCTATATAGCACTTATAGCGTTTCCCATTATCTGGATCGGTGATATATCCTCCTTCATATTTATCACCACTTTTTTTCAATCCTTTTAAAATCTCTAATCCAAGAATGGGACGATTTCTATCATCTCCACTACATTGATCACAAACGCGATCTCTTTTTTCAGGGTCGGTAATAGCTACTACCTTACCATATACTTTTCCGTCTCTTTCAAAAATTTCTACTGTTGAACGAGCTTTTCCTGTATTATCATCTATAGTTGTCCATTTACCAAACACATCTTGTGCTTGCATACCAGTTATTGCTATTAGACTCACTAAAATAATTTGCCAAATATTTTTCATTCTTTAGTTTTTATTAAATTCATTTCTTCTTGCTTTGACTTTTGAAGTGTAGTCATTGCAATATTCAACTCAAATCCGATAAGTAATAGGTTTGCGTTTATCCAAATATACAGCATCATAATCAATAATGCACCTATCGATCCATACAATTCATTGTAATTTGAGAAATTATTAATATATACTCTAAATACATAAGTAGTTATTATAAATAATATGGTTGTAACAACAGATCCTAAAGAAAAAAATCTTGCTCTATCTATTTTTTTTAATCCAAAATAATATAAAGTAGCTATTACTGCATAAATCATGAGTACAAACACTACTATTTGTAAAAGATTTATCCAAAAGAAATCATGATATATTAGGGATTCCTTTTGTAATTTATGTATAAGTATTTCACCGAAAATTATAACTCCTATTGCTACTAACATAAATACTGCAATACCAAAGGATACAAACATTGCCATAGTATATTTACCAATGAATGTCCTGTTGGAACATACATACACAGAATCTGAGAATGCTCTAAATATAGAATTCACTCCATTACTAGCTAAAAAACCAGATAGAATAAAGGACACAGATAGTAAGCCTTTTCTAGGATTCGTAGCAATATCGACAATTATAGGATAGAAAAAATCTGCAGTTTGGGCTGGCAATAGGTTTTGTACAAATAACAGAAATCTACTCTGAAAACCACTAATTTGAATATAAGGAATCAGGTTTAACACAAAAAGTAAAAAAGGAAAAATAGCCATGAAAAAGCTATAGGCTATCGAACTAGCACGGTAGGATAATATACCTTGTGACAATCCTTTTATATAAATATCTAGAAAATTATATAATCGCAAACCATTGGTCCATGGAATAGCGGTACGCTTACTCCAATTTACCAAACTGCGAACTATGGGTAGATTTTCTAAAAATTTACGTATCATTCTACGGCATTTAAACTCAAGTCCTTGTTATAAACACTATGTGTTAAAGCTCCAACAGAAATATAGTTCACACCACAATCGGCATATCCGCGAACGGTTTCCAAATCGATTCCTCCACTAGACTCTGTTTCACATTGATCTCCAATTAATGCAACGGCCGTACGAGTATCAGTATAATTGAAATTATCTATTAAAATTCTATCTACACCCCCGGCTTTTAAAATTGCCTCTATCTCTTTTAGAGTTCTTGCTTCGACAATCAAAGGTATATTTAGATTATTTTCTTTTAAATACGCGTGGGTTTTAGAAATTGCTTTTGCTACTCCACCACTCATATCTATGTGATTATCCTTAAGCATAATAGCATCATATAGTGCAAAACGATGATTAACTCCTCCTCCAATCTTTACCGCCCATTTTTCTAAAGCTCTAAATCCGGGAGTGGTTTTTCTTGTATCTAATATTTTTGCTCCTGTGCCTGCAACTGCATCCACATATTCTTTGGTTTTTGTAGCAATAGCGCTCATACGTTGCATACTATTTAGCATAGTACGCTCCGCTTTTAAAATGGATTGCGAGCTTCCAGATATATAAAGCACGATATCGCCATAAGAGATAGTTGTACCATCTTTTATGCGTACATCTACTTCTAATTCTGGATCTACGTAATTTAAAAGCTGTTTTGCAAAATCTACTCCAGCAATAATTCCTTCATCTTTAACTAACAACTCGGCTGTACCAAGAGATTTTTTATCAATACAAGCAAGAGATGAATGATCGCCTGGACCAACATCTTCACGAATAGCATTCTCTATTATCCTATCTACTTCGTTCTTAAATGCTTCTGGTGTTATCATAATTAAATTTATATAAATCCTACTATTGAGTACCCACAAGATACAAGTATGCAAATAATTTTACGTAATTTTCGCCAGATTTTTGTGTGGACATATATTAAAATAGAATGAAAATAATTCTTCTAGTAGTTGGAAAAACCGACAATAAGGCCCTGGATAAGTTAACTAAGAATTACCGAGAGCGAATTAAGCATTTTATAAATTTTGAATACATTGAAATTCCAGATGTACCTCGTTATAAAAAAATATCGGAGGAGAAACAAAAACAAATGGAAGCAGAAGCTATTTTAAAACATTTGCCTAAATCCTATCATTTAATACTTCTAGATGAAAAAGGCAAACAATATACTTCTCTACAGTTTTCTAAAGAAATTCAGAAACACATGCATGCTTCTACCCAAAACTTAGTATTTGTAGTAGGTGGCCCGTATGGATTTGCACAAGAATTATACGACAAATGTCAAGGAAAGCTTTCCCTATCTAAAATGACTTTTTCTCATCAAATGATTCGTCTATTCTTTACTGAACAAATCTATCGTGCTATGAGTATTTGGAAAAATTTACCTTACCATCATGAATAATACAACCAAATACAATCTATTCCATCAGCAAACATATGCAGAAGTAAACCTATGGCAATAATCCTAGTTGGTTTAAAAAACAACCCAATTATATAAAGAATGATAGCATAATAGGAATGCAAAAAATGATAATTGATACTACAACGATTTGGATCAAAAACTGGTGTTGCAAATAAATGATCTGCATCTACCAACATAGTTAACAATAGTAATACATAAACTCCCAACCATCTTTTACGGTAAAACAAGAATGCTATTCCTAATGGGAAACCAAAGTGTAAAAAATAGTGTACAAAATCTTGCAGCATAAACTAAAGTGAAAAACCACCTAACAAATAACTGTTAAGTGGTTTATAATATAATTAGATATGATTTAATCTCTATTTAATACGCGATATCGCTCGTAGCATTCACTAATAGCATCTAAAACTTGTAAGTCGCTCCCTGTTAAGATAAACTCACTTGAGAAATTACAGTTTCGAAGTATTTCGTCAATATCTGCACGTTCTAATTGTAATACAGCCATTAGAGCCTCTCTATCGTACTTGTCTTGCAATAAATTCCGGATGTGATCTTCCTGTTTCATTTTGCGTAATTTCCGCATCTGCCTAGGTCGTTTACCAAACATATTGTAAAGAAAATCCACTGGATTAAACACAGAACCCAATACTCTAGAAACTGCCGATTTTTGAGAGCTCCCCCCTTCATATCCTCCTCCTAATCCTTCAATACGATAACGATAGTTATCATACACTGGAATAATTTTAGCATCAACTTCTAGATAACCAGTAAGCTGTATATCTTGGAGTCTAAGTTCTTCTAGGGCAATACTCATTTCCGTCATTTTCACTTTGATATCGCCATATTTAAACCAGTCATTAGTAACACGTACCCGAATGGATTTAAAACTTAAGTACGAAAAATATAAAGTATCGTTTACCGCTGCTCGAATTTCGAAACTTCCATCATACTCGGACACTGTACCATATACTTGATTTAAGTTTATGACATGTACATTAGGCATAGCCTTATCATTGGCATCATTCAACACCTTTCCCTTGATAACATATGTTTGATTATCTTCGGGCAATGCCGGAATTGTATCGTTATCTTGGCTAAAAACCAAGAACGGAAATACGAGAAAAAATATTACTATTAAATGTTTCATTTTCATGTATAACAGTAAAAATACATATTATCTAAGAAGATTAAAACAATTAATAGTTGCTTTTATCTTCTTCTTCGTCTACCACGAGTATTTTTTATACCTTCTAGTGCTTCGCGTCTAGAACCTCCAGAAGTTGATCCACGTCTTTTTCTAGTTCGAGATCCTCCTCCTTGATTTCCAAATCCACCACTACTTCGATTGCTTTTTCCTCTTCCACCACCGCGGCCCCCTTTGCGACCTCGTTGTTTTCCACCTGCTTTAGTAGTTGAAACTTCTACAGATAATTGTCTACCTTCCCACTGAATAGCAGAAAGTGTTTCTAATACTTTCTCTTCATGAGGTTTATCTGTATTAAAGAAAGAGAAACTATCCATCACATCTACGTGATAAATATCGTCTTGTCCTAATGATAATACTTCTTTTAGGAAGTCTTTTAATCGCTTCCAATCCAAGTCATCTCTGCTACCTATATTTAAAAAGTAACGAACGGTTTCACCTCCTTTGGATGGTCCTTTACTTAAATCTACATTAAGATCACGTTTTCCTTCGTAGTAATTATGGAATTTAGTGAATTCTACAGAGAAGAATTTTTTGATTAATTCTTCTTTAGTAAATGACTCTAATAGTGTATTTATTTCTGGTAAATAGCTATCTATAGAGTTGTTTATTTCTGTATTCTTTATCGTATTGGCCAAATGGAAAAGCTGTACTTCACAAATTTCTTTTCCTGAAGGAACTTCTTTAGAGATAAACTTTTTCTGAATGATTTTTTCTATAGTATGGATTTTTCTTTGTTCTCCTTTAGTCACTAAAACCATAGAAACTCCATCTTTACCAGCACGACCAGTACGACCACTTCGGTGAGTATATATTTCCACCTCATCTGGTAGTTGGTAGTTTATAACGTGAGTTATATCGTCTACGTCAATTCCACGAGCTGCAACATCGGTAGCAACTAGCATTTGAATTTGTCTTGAACGGAAAGAATGCATTACCAAATCACGTTGATGTTGGCTTAAATCACCATGCAATGCAGCAGCACTATACCCATCTTCGATTAGTCTTTCTGCTACTTGTTGGGTATCACGTTTTGTTCTACAAAAAATTACGGAGAAAATATCTGGATTGGCATCTGCTAAACGCTTAAGTCCAGCATAGCGATCTCTTGCATTCACTACATAATATTCGTGCGACACATTGGTTGCTCCCATGTTTTTTGCACCCACTGTAATCTCCAATGGACTAGACATGAACTCTTTAGCAATCCGTGACACTTCTTTTGGCATGGTTGCTGAGAATAACCAAGTAAATTTGGTTTCTGGTGTATGAGATAAAATATCAGTGATATCCTCATAGAATCCCATATTTAGCATCTCGTCTGCCTCGTCTAATACACAAAAGTCAATCTTGGAAATATCCAACATTCTTCGACCTATCATGTCTTTCATACGACCTGGAGTTGCCACAACAATTTGAGCTCCTCTACGAAGCTGTTTTGCTTGATCACTAATACTTGCTCCACCATATACAGCAACGATATTTAGACCGTTGATATACTTACCATAAAGTTTCATCTCATTGGTAATCTGCAAACAAAGTTCACGTGTAGGAGCAATAATAATACCTTGTGTAGTTTTACTGTCGGTATTTATTTTTTGTAACATAGGGAAGCCAAACGCAGCAGTTTTACCTGTTCCTGTTTGTGCTAAAGCTACCATGTCTATATCTTTTTCTAATAATGCAGGGATAGCTTGTTCTTGAACGCCTGAAGGTTTTTCGAAACCCAAATCGGCAATGGCTTTAAGGAAGACCTCGTCTAGTCCTAAAGCTTGAAAAGTTGTACTCATAAATGGTTTATTTAATCTAGTGTGCTTTTAGTAGAAGTAATCGACAAAATAAACCCACAACTTCTCGATAAAACACCCTATTCTGTTGGGAGGCAATCCTTATTTTAATATAATTATATCATTATTAATATAACTACTATGCCTCCGGGAAATTTTGAATTTGCAAAGATAGACATTTTAAAGCTTAAATTATAAGTATTATGTATCTATTCTTTAAAAACATCGAATATCCTTAAAAACAAACCTATTAATAGTGGAAAGTATTCTTCATTTCCTAACCATTATCTATACATTTGAATGGAATACTTAAACTTTTACTATCTAAACATCGATTAACGATAGAGAAATGCAGATTCTATCTTTAAGACATTTTTCTAGATTTTCTTTTTATTGATTGAAGAACGCAGCTAAAGATTGGATTGCTTTTCCACGATGACTAATCTTATTTTTAGCATCTAAATCCATTTCTGCAAAACTTTTAGTATATCCTAATGGTTGAAATACGGGATCATAACCAAAACCACTATCTCCCCTTTCTTCTTCTAAAATTTCTCCATCGCATACACCTTCAAAATAATAAATCTCTTCCTTAGAGAGTCGTAACGCTACTACCGTTCTAAAGCGAGCTGATCTATCGGATATGCTTTGCATGGCATGAAGAAGTTTCTTACGATTATCGTTATCATTTGCATTCTCACCAGCATATCTAGCACTATATACTCCTGGAGCACCATGAAGACTGTCTACTTCCAACCCCGTATCATCGGCAAAACATGGCAATCCATATTTATCAAAAACATAGTCGGCTTTTATAGTAGCATTGCCTTCTAAGGTTGTTGCTGTTTCCTCTATATCTTCATGACATTCTATTTCTTGTAAACTAATCAACTGGATATTATCTGGAAGAAAGGCTTTAACTTCTTTTAATTTATTCTCGTTATGAGTGGCAAATACGATTTTCATAGATTTATTTTTTTTTGGTCTTGGTAATATCTCTCAATTATCTGGTCGATACTTTTTATAGATTTTTTAGTCCACTCCATTTCTATTTCTAGTTTTTCATCTTCGCTTAGGTGCCAATCTATTCCGGCTTCTCTCATTTTTGTAACTAAAGTTTGTAAAACTATAGCTGCCGATACAGAAATATTTAAACTCTCGGTAAAACCATGCATAGGAATTTTAAGATAAGAATCGGCTTGTTCCAATATCTCTTCACTCAATCCATACTTTTCTTGACCGAAGAAAAAAGCCGACTTTTTTGTAACATCAAAATCATGTAAATACTGAGAGTCATTATGGGGTGTGGTTGCTACAATTTGATAACCATCGGCGCGCAATTTATTTATACATTCTTGCGAACTTTTGTAACTATAAAGATTTACCCACTTCTGAGCACCCATAGCTATTTCTTTATCTACTCGTTTACTAAAGCGTTTTTCAATTACATGCATGTCTTGCACTCCGAATACTTCGCAACTACGCATTACTGCACTAGCATTATGCATCTGGTATACGTCCTCTGCAACCACAGTAATATGACGCGTACGTTCATTTAATATTTTTTCGAAAAGCTCCTTTCGCCTTGGTGTTAAGAACTCCTGTAGATATTGAAATAATTGTTTGTCCACTAAATTGTCTATTTTTAAGCAAAAATATACATTCCTATGAAAATAGTAGTACTTACAGGAGCAGGAATCAGTGCAGAAAGCGGTATCAAAACTTTTAGAGATAGTGATGGCCTCTGGGAAGGCCATGATGTTATGGAAGTGGCATCTCCACAGGGTTGGGCTGCTAATAAGGAATTAGTATTAGAATTTTATAATCTTCGTCGAGCCCAATTATTAGAAGTCGAGCCCAATGCAGCACATAAGGCTTTTGCTGATTTGGAGAAAGATTACGATGTACATATTGTAACTCAGAATGTAGACGATCTTCATGAAAGAGCGGGCAGTTCTAATGTAGTTCATCTTCATGGAGAATTATTTAAAGTACGTAGTTCGGTAAATGAAAACCATGTATTAGAATGGAAAAAAGATTTAAGTTCGGAAGACCTTTGTCCGCAGGGTAGTCCTTTACGTCCACATATTGTATGGTTTGGTGAACAAGTTCCTATGCTGGAAGTTGCTACACAATTGGTTTTAGAAGCTGATGTACTATTTATAGTCGGCACTTCTATGCAAGTATATCCAGCGGCAGGATTAGTTAACTACACTAAAGAAGACACTCCTATTTATTTTATAGATCCAAAACCTAACATCGATGCTACATCACAAATTAAAGTATATCCATATACAGCGACCGAAGGTGTTCCTTTAGCAATAGCAGATATGCTGAGAGATTTTCAATTTTGAATAATTACATTAACACATACAGGATATTACTTTTTTAATTGTTTTTTAATTTTCTCAATTCTTAAATTACGTATCTTTATATTCTTACTTAAAACGAAAAAAAGTCTGGACATATAATTCCAATTTGTTATGAATCCCTCTTCTGTTGGCTGGATAAGCATGTTTTTTAGTCTGTATAACAAAGAATTATTATTCGACATTTATACCGACGACAAAAACTTTTATACCCAACTTAGAAATACAGGGTTCCTTTATGGAATGTCTATACAATGTTTATTAGAATTACCCAAAAGCAATCTAGTTCTAACCGAGAACGAACTTAAAAAAATCAATCTACTGCACGCCATGTGCTATATTTTCTTTAAACATTTGCCACACTCCTCGGAGGATAAACTTGTTGATAGCTTATTGGCGTTTTATAAAGAAATAGAAGAAGAAAAAAACTCGTTTCTTCAATTCTTTAAACTCCCTAAAAAAGCAGTAGAAAAACTAGAAGATGCAATACATGAACGCACTCACGATAATATATTAAGTAATTCGATTACTTCATTATTATCAGATATTCAAATATTTTTAGACATTCTTGCATTTGAACAATTCCTAATTGCTCCAGCACAATTTGAAACGTATTTAAAAGATTTAAAACAACTCTTCTTTCAGGTTTGCTTTACAGCATTGGATATGAAGAAAAAGAAAGATAAGTATGATTTACGTTTTTTAGATCTAATTGAAAGTTCATCTACTTATTTAATCGAGGATATTTCGTTTAACAAAAGTGTATGGGGAGAACAACTTTCTCAAAAATCCTTATTGGAAAAATTATATCTACTGGATTTAAGTTTAGTTTCGGTTTGGAGTGATTACAAACTAGAAGATAATGAATTAAAGTTTCTGTACTTATTTACCGACGAGTTAGGTTTAGATAGAATGGTAACAGAAGAAGCATTAGATGCAATTAAAGGTTTTACTATTGTTCACGAAACCGACATAAAGCTATTCGAATATTCGCATCCTATAAAACGTCTGTATGGACAATCGTCTAGTAAGAT
>JAJYTI010000009.1 GCA_021793135.1 Bacteroidota bacterium | reverse complement strand
ACCGTAGACGGAGCAATTGGAGCTAAATTCTTACAAACTTTAAGAACATACATCGAAAATCCAATAACGATGTTCGTATAGTTTTGTTTATACAACAACAATATATTTATAGCGCATTCTTGTAACAGAGGGTGCGCTATTTTCATTAAAATAATATGTATTTTTATTCTATGAAGACAAAGAATATCATCATAACAGGTACTAGCCGAGGAATTGGTTTGGCTTTAGTTAAATATTTTTCAAACAAAGGACATCAGGTTATTGCACTATCCCGCTCTCCTAAAGAATTAGATAAATTAAACTTAAAAAACACCAAAGCAATTGCTTTTGATATTACTGAAGAAAAATCTTATCAAAATGTATTGCAATACGCTCAAGAAAATTGGGAGCAAGTTGATATACTCATCCATAATTCTGGAGCTATTGTAAACAAGCCATTTAAAGAGATAACTACCGAAGAATTCCGCTATGTATATGAAGTAAATATAATAGGTGTTGCTGCTTTTACAAAAGCTTTGCTTCCAATGCTACGCAAAGAAAGTCATGTAGTGTGCATTAGTAGTATGGGAGGCATCCAAGGTAGCGTTAAATTCCCTGGATTAAGCGCTTATAGCAGCAGTAAAGCAGCTGTATTAGGATTGGTCGAATTATTGGCAGAAGAATATAAAGAATCAGGACCGAGTTTCAACGGACTTGCTTTAGGGGCTGTACAAACTGAAATGCTTGAAGAAGCATTCCCAGGATATAAAGCACCATTAACTCCAGAAGAAATGGCAGAATACATAGCAGAATTTGCAATAACTGGATCTAAATTCTATAATGGAAAAATTTTAGAAGTATCCAGCACTACTCCATAAAACCCTATAATACTTTATGCAGAAAGTACTGGAAAAATATATACCTAAAAACGCTGTAGTCCCAATTTTCGAGGTGATTAAAGAAACTAACGTGTATCTTAAAATCGTCAATGAAAGGGTTACACGTCATGGAGATTATAGACGTTTATCTACTGGACAGCATCAGATTACTATAAATGCTAATCTCAACCCATACAAGTTTCTAATTACTCTTGTGCATGAACTTGCACACTTGGTAGCGTTCTCACATTTTGGACGGCGAATTAAACCACATGGTAAAGAATGGAAATTTACCTTTCAGAAAATGATGTTACCTTTTTTACGCGAAGAAATCTTCCCAAAAGAATTGTTACCTTTGTTAATTCGACATTTTGAGAATCCAACGGCTACAACCGATACCGATCAACATTTAGCATTTGCATTAAAACAGTACGATGCACCAAATAACCTACATTGTGTATTTCAAATTCCACACGGTAGTTATTTTCAGTTATATAATGGAAGGATTTTTAAACGTGGAAATCGAAGAGTAAAAAGATATGAATGCGTAGAAGTAAAAACAGGAAGAGCTTATCTTTTTGACCCAAACGCAGAGGTTAAATTATTAAATACTAAGAATGGATAAAAACAATTATGCTTTGATTATGGCAGGAGGAATTGGTTCACGATTCTGGCCAGTAAGTACTGAAAAACTTCCAAAGCAATTTCATGACATGTTAGGAACGGGGCAAAGCTTGATTCAGCGTACATTTACACGCATGCAGAAAGTGGTTCCCACTGAAAATATCCGCATTCTTACCAACGAACTATATTTCGATTTAACCCGAGAACAACTACCAGAAATAAAGCCAGAGCAAATTATTCTAGAACCAGCGATGCGCAATACAGCACCGTGCATTCTAATGGCTTCATTAAAAATAAAAAAAGAAAATCCAAATGCAATAATGCTTGTAGCTCCAAGCGATCATTGGATAGAAGAAGAAGATACATTTGCTCAAGATATCCAAACTTGCTTTGATGCGTGCGCAACTACTGATAAGTTACTTACATTAGGAATAAAACCTCAATTTCCAAATACAGGCTATGGATATATTGAAAGCGAAGATGGCACTGGAGATAGCATCCATAAAGTAAAACAGTTTAGAGAAAAACCAGATTATGAGACCGCTAAAAAATTCATCGCAGCTGGAAATTTCGTATGGAATGCCGGAATCTTTATTTGGTCTGTAAAAAGTATCTCAAAAGCTTTCGAAACGCATTTACCTTCTATGTTTAAATTGTTTAACGCCGGATTTGATGTTTACAATACTCAAGAAGAAAACGAATTCGTACTTGAAAATTATCCGAAAGCGGAGAACATCTCAATAGACTATGGTATACTCGAGAAAGCAAAGAATGTTTTTGTACTACCAGCACACTTCGATTGGAGCGATCTAGGCACTTGGGGTTCATTACATGATAAATTAACAAAGGATGATAATAAAAACGCTGTAGTGCGAGCGGACAGCCTATTTACTGATTCCCAAAATAATATAATTTATACAAATAAGAAAAAGCTTGTAGTCTTGGACGGCATCCACAATCATATCATCGTTGATAAAGACAATGTGCTTCTTGTCTATCCTATGGAAAAGGAACAAGAAATAAAAGAAGTCCTCGCGCAAGCAAACGAGAAATATAACGACAAGTATAAAAATTGAATTAGATGCTTAGAATTTATATTTCTTATAGGCTTCACGTACTTTCCTAAATAGATTAGAAGAATACACAAAATCTACTACATCTTCATTTTCGGTTGTAAAGACTTCTTCGTTGGTTCCTTGCCATACCAATAAACCATTTTTTAGCAGAACCACCTTCTCTCCTATTTCCATTACAGAGTTCATGTCATGTGATACTACTATAGTAGTAATCCCATACTCATGAGTAATTTCTTGAATAAGATTATCAATAAGTGTTGCCGTTTTTGGATCTAATCCTGAATTAGGCTCGTCACAAAACAAATATTTTGGATTGTTGACTATAGCTCTAGCAATAGAAACTCGCTTTTGCATTCCGCCTGATATCTCTGAGGGGAATTTTTTATTTACATTTTCTAAATCTACACGTTTCAGCACCTCATTTACACGATGCAACATTTCATCCCTACGTTGCTTCGTAAACATACGTAAAGGAAACATTACATTCTCTTCGATATTCATAGAGTCAAAGAGTGCTCCACCTTGAAAAAGCATTCCTATATCCTCTCTAAGCAATCGTTTCTCTTCATGATTCATATCTTGAATAGCACGATCATCATAATATATTTTTCCTTCTTCTGGTTCAAACAATCCTAAAAGACACTTAAGCATTACGGTTTTACCACTACCACTCTGCCCAATTATCACATTGGTTTTTCCTCTTTCGAACGTAGTGCTAATACCTTTCAACACTTCCTGTTCTCCGAAACTTTTATGTATATCCTCTATTCGTATCATAGTTAGCTTAAAAGAAGTTGTGTTGTTACATAGTTTGATGCAATAATCAATACACTAGTCCAAACAAAAGAATTGGTACTAGCTTTCCCTACTTCAAGAGCACCACCTTTCATGTAATAGCCCTGCCAAGAAGGAACTGTTGCCAAGATAAAAGCAAAAATAAAAGTCTTAATAAATGCATAGGTTAAGTGCCAAGTATTAAAATCTTCTTGCACACCATTAATATATTCGGTTGCTGTGGCAAATCCACCGTACACTGAGGCAACTCCACCACCTACAATTCCTAAAAACATGGAAATAGCAATTAGTGCAGGTAAAAACAGCATAGCGACAATTTTAGGAAACACCAAATAATTAAGGGAATTCACTCCCATAACTTCTAGAGCATCTATTTGCTCTGTAACCCGCATAGATCCAATACTTGAAGTAATGAATGAACCTGCCTTACCAGCCATAATAATAGCAATAAATGTAGGAGCAAATTCTAGAATAACCGATTGTCTTGTAGCAAAACCAACAAGTGTTTTAGGGATTAAAGGGTTGTCCATATTCAAGGCTGTTTGAATAGCAACAACACTACCTACGAAGAATGATATAAATGCTACGATATAAAAGGAACCTAAAATCAAATCTTCAATTTCTTTGAATATAAGCTCTCGTAATACTGAACCTTTAGTAAAACTACTAAAAGTACGTTTTAGCATGTAAAAATAAGATCCAACATCTTCTACGTATCGTATTATCCTCATATATCAAATATATTATCTACTTGTGCATAGCACTTATTACTCAAAAATACATATAAACTACTTACTTACTAATCTTTTTTAGATTTTAGATAAGTATTATATATTCCTTCCCAACGCAGCTTACGAATATACTTACCTTGTTCCTTTGTAATTAAAAATGGATCTCCCCTAAAGAATGCACGTAAAAAGCCAAGTAAACAATTTATAAAATACCTGCCGCTTTTTCTTCGAACAGAAAGCTTAGCTGACGCCAATAAAGTTAACAACCATCTATACCTTATTTGGTAAAATGCTTTGCCTTGATTAAATCTTGACTTTCCATGATAATTTTGTCCTGTAGGCTTTAAGTGCTTTACTTTCAGTTCTGGAATTGTAAGGATTTCCCAATTATAATATTGCGATAATAGCTCGTCTAACGTATCCCAACCCATGGCTGGAATCAACCCTCCTATTTGGTCATAACAAGATTTTCTATAACATTTTAATGCCCCTCGAATATGATCTGGACCTGTTAAATTCTCCAACACCCAGTTTTCTCCATCTTGAATATAGCAGAAACCGCCTGCCATTCCCAATTTCGGATTAGAGCGAAATGCCTTGACTATGGTCTCTAAATACTCTGGGGGGAAAATTAAATCTGCATCAAACTTACATATCAAGTCAAAATTAGAATCTAAATTTCTCAAACCATGTAAAAAACTTTGCACAACTTTACTGCCAGGCAAATGCTGATTTTCAGATTTAGTTTTTACACTAGTTATAAAATCATATTCCTTTGTAAATTCCTGAATTATATCTGGAGTGGAATCTATAGAATTATCATCTACCACACAAATCCTCGTTGGTAAATAAGTTTGATTTATTAAAGAGTCTAAAGTTGATTTTAAATATTTAGCTTCATTATATGCAGGTATAATTATATATATGCGCATATTCATCGAGTTAAAGACTAAAGAATTAATTCTCTAACCTATAGATTTTTATGAGATGATAATTTTAAAGGCTCCAATACGATATATGGAACATTATGGCATTTGATATACTATAGCATTTATATTCATACCAGCTCCTACACTTGCAAACAAGATAATATCTCCAGAATTCAATTCATGTTCTTTATAGTACCCATTCTTTACCAAATCATACAAAGTAGGAATAGTTGCTACGCTAGAATTACCTAATTCTCCGATACTCATTGGCATAATGTGTTCTGGCACTTGCATTTTATAATGCCTATAAAAACGCTTGACAATTGCTTCATCCATTTTCTCATTTGCTTGATGGATAAATATCTTCTTTAAATCCTTTATATCGTGCCCACTCTCATCAAAACATTCTTGCATGGCTTTTGGAACATACGTAAGAGCAAATTCATATATTTTTCTTCCGTACATTTTTATATATCTTCTATTATCTTTTTGCGCACGTTTATTGGAAGTCCCGAAATAAATAAAATGCGCTTCTTCCGATGCATACGTAGCACTTGCATGCGTAAGAATTCCGCCTTCGGCATCCTCCTTAGACTCTATAACGGTTGCTCCAGCACCATCGCTATAAATCATAGAATCTCTGTCGTGTTTATCCACTAATCTAGATAAAGTCTCGGTTCCGATTACCAAACATTTTTTAGCAATACCAGCACGTATAAATGCATTTGCTTGAATTACTCCTTGTACCCATCCAGGGCAACCAAATAATATATCGTAAGCTACACATTTAGGATTTTTAATACCTAGCAAATGCTTAACTCGTGAAGCCAAACTAGGTACTGTATCACTCTGTGCCGAATCGATTTCCACATCGCCATAATTATGCGCTACTATTATATAATCAAGTTCTTCTTGATCTATTCCGGCATCGGCAATAGCCTTTTCTGCAGCATAAAAAGCCATATCGGAAGTAACTAGCTTTCCATCTAGATACCTTCTCTCTTCAATCCCGGTTATATCTTTAAACTTATCAATAACCAAGTGATTATCTGTTTCGATAAAAGTCCCATCTGGATTGTAAAACCTGTTTTCCTCAAAGGTTTTGTTTTTTGTTACCTCTGTAGGTATGTAACTACCACTACCTGTTATAAATACTTTCATATATACAAGTTATAAAGATTATTAGAATAATTGTGATATCTCACAAGTACAAATTAAAAAATCTCCTTCCCATAAAAAAATTATAGAAAGGAGATTTTACTTAAACGTTAAAATATTAAGATTATGCTTCCATATATACTTCGATAGGATCGCAAGTACACATTAAATTCCTGTCACCATATGCATCGTTAACTCTACGTACACTAGGCCAGAATTTATTTTCTTGTAAGTAAGCTAATGGGAATGCAGCTTCTTGACGAGTATAAGGGAAATCCCAATTATCGCTAGTAAGCATTTCTAAGGTATGTGGAGCGTTTCGCAATACATTATTATCATCCTCATTATTTGCCTCTTGAATTTCTTTATATATAGAAGCCATGGCATCGCTGAATCTATCTAATTCTTCTTTGCTCTCACTTTCTGTAGGCTCAATCATAAGCGTACCAGCTACTGGGAAAGAAACTGTTGGGGCGTGGAATCCGTAATCGATTAGACGCTTAGCAATATCTGCTACTTCAATTCCATTTGCTTTGAATGGGCGACAATCTATAATCATTTCGTGAGCCACACGACCTTGCTCTCCTACATACAATACTTCGTATCCTGTTTCCTGAAGCTTTGCTTTGAGATAGTTTGCATTTAAAATAGCCATCTCTGTAGCCTTTTGTACTCCAGTTTTACCTAGCATCGTAATATAACCATAAGAGATAATAGACACTAATGCACTACCCCATGGTGCAGCAGAAATGGCAATTTCAGACTTCTCCCCACCAGTTTTTATCACTGGATTTGAAGGTAAGAATGGTTTTAATTGCTCTGCTACACAAATTGGACCTACTCCTGGCCCACCACCTCCGTGAGGAATAGCAAACGTTTTATGCAGGTTTAAGTGACATACATCTGCGCCAATTTCTCCTGGGTTGGTAAGTCCTACTTGTGCATTCATATTTGCACCATCCATATATACTTGACCACCATTATCGTGGATGATCTTTGTTATTTCCTTGATTGCCGATTCATATACTCCGTGAGTAGATGGGTAAGTAATCATAATTGCAGAAAGATTGTCTTTGTGTTCTTCTGCCTTTTTACGTAGGTCGTCTACATCAATATTTCCGTTCTCGGTAGATTTTACTACTACCACTTTCATACCTGCCATTACCGCAGAAGCTGGGTTAGTTCCGTGAGCCGAAGCTGGAATTAAACAGATATTACGGTGTGCATCTCCACGAGATTCGTGATAAGCTTTAATTGCTAATAGTCCAGCATATTCTCCTTGTGCCCCGGAATTTGGTTGTAAAGAAGTTGCTGCAAAGCCAGTAATAACACTTAATTGTTTTTCTAACCTTTTAATAAGTTGTTGATAACCTTCTGCTTGTTCTACTGGTACAAATGGGTGAATATTACCCCAACGCGGATCAGTAATAGGGAACATTTCTGAAGCAGCATTCAACTTCATAGTACATGATCCTAAAGAAATCATAGAATGGTTAAGTGCTAAATCCTTACGCTCTAAACGTTTAATATAGCGCATCATTTCTGTTTCGCTATGGTAAGAGTTGAACACCTCTTGTTGCAAGAAGCTATCAGTACGTATTAATTCTTCTGGAAGAACAATCTTGTCTTTATTTAAAGATGTAATCTTCTCTGGTTCTTGTTTAACCGCTTCACCAAATACAGACAATATTTTGTTTAAATCTTTGATTGTTGTTGTTTCGTTTACAGAAATAGAAACGATTTCTTTATTTGGGTAGTAGAAGTTGATCTCTTTTGCCTCTGATAAGTATTTTATCTTGCTTGCATCGGTTTCTACCTGAATGGTATCAAAGTAATGTGTATTTATTTGCTTTAAGCCTAACTTTTCTAAAGCCTCTGCTAAAGTTACTGCCGTTGCGTGTACTTTATTAGCGATATATTGCAATCCTTTTGGTCCATGATATACAGCATACATACTAGCCATAACTGCTAAAAGAACTTGTGCAGTACAAATATTAGAAGTTGCTCTATCACGTTTTATGTGCTGTTCACGAGTTTGTAATGCCATACGTAAGGCATAGTTTCCATCCATATCTTTGGACACACCAATAATACGACCCGGAATATTACGTTTGTATTCCTCTTTAGTTGCAAAGAAAGCTGCGTGTGGTCCTCCATAACCTAATGGAATTCCAAAACGCTGTGTAGTTCCTACAACCACATCTGCACCTAACTTACCAGGAGCTTCTAGTTTTACCAAGCTTAGAATATCAGCCGCAACAGCAACTTTTACATCAGCAGCTTTTGCTTTCTCTACAAAAGTTTTGAAGTTATATACAATTCCTGTTTTCCCTGGGTATTGAACAATAGCTCCAAAGAATGATTCATCGAATTCAATTTCTTCATGATTTCCAACTACAATTTCGATATCAATAGGAAGACCTCGTGTTTCTAATAAGGCTAGAATCTGTGGCAGAATCTCTTCAGATACAAAAAACTTATTTGCATTAGCTTTTTTCTGTGCTCTACTTCTAGAAGCAAATAACATTGACATAGCTTCTGCAGCTGCAGTTGCCTCATCTAGTAATGAAGCATTTGCTAATTCCATTCCCGTTAATTCTGCAATTACCGTTTGGAAATTTAATAACGCTTCTAGTCTACCTTGTGCAATCTCTGCTTGATAAGGAGTGTAAGCGGTATACCATCCTGGGTTTTCTAAAATATTTCTTTGAATTACTGAAGGAGTATTACTTGCATGATACCCTAACCCAATATAAGACTTAAAGACTTTGTTTTTAGAGGCTAGTTCATTTACGTGCTCAAGATATTCTTGTTCACTTAAACCTTCTGCTAAATCTAAAGGTTGTTTAAGACGAATATCCGATGGAATAGTTTCGTCTATCAATTGAGAAATTGAAGTAACACCAACGGTTTCGAGCATCTGCTTTTCGTCGTTTGGACGTGGTCCAATGTGGCGTAAAGTAAAAGATTCTGTATTCATTACAAAAGGGATTGATTTTTCACGCAAAAATACGCATTTTTCATCATTTACCCTTACTAAACACAGCAAAAAAGACGATAAAAGTAAGTATCTATCTTACTTTATTACATAGATGATATTCTCTCCTATGCTATTAGATTATTAATTGGATTGTAGTCTAGAATTTCTATTGATCTCTGCATCAATTTTACGTTGCATTTCGGCTTTGGCATCTGGTGTAAGCTCTCCTATTTCGGATTGAACCTTTTTTGTAAGTTTACGATTATTTCGGACATAATCGCGACATGATTTACAAGAAATCAAATGCAATATCAAGCGTAATTTATCTATAAATCTCGCTTCATTATATTGTGCTTTATCGCAGATTGCACAAGCTTCATCGCATTTAAATATTTGCTTCATTATTTAATCCAATTTTTCTCTAAACAATTTACCATAGCTTTTCGTGCCCTATGGATAATCACCCATAGATTAGACGGAGTAATACCAAATTCATTACAAATCGCTTCGGTCTCATAATTTTCTATAGTTCGCAAACGAAAAATCTCTGCATGTTTTTCATCTAGCGTATCTAAGCATTTTAATATTGTAGAACCCAACTCTTCATTCTCTATTAAATCGTCAATATTCATATTTCTATCGTCCTCTACTCGTTCCTCTAACCATTTTCCTTCCTGTTCTTCGTCATGCCAATCAACTTGTATTTCGGCAGAACCTTTTATAGAATTTTTTCGACGATAATAATCTATGATTTTATGTTTTAGAATTGCTACCAACCAAGTGCGTTCTGTAGAATTTCCTTTAAAATTATCTTTGGACCGCAATGCTGCCAGAAAAGTTTCCGAGACTATATCTTGCGCTACTTCATGTTCATTTACTCGTACTATAGTATAATTATACAGATAGTTTGCATACCGTTTTACCCATTTATCTGGATTTAATTTATTCTCTGACATATACTATTTTGTCTCCTAATTTAATCAACCAAGTTAGGGAAAACTTTACAAACATAAAATGGATTATAAATAAAAAAGCGTTTCTCAAAAATGAGAAACGCTTTTTTATTTATCTATTCAGATTCTATATTTAGTCTTTAAGAAGTGCTCTCGAAATAACAATCTTTTGAATCTCACTAGTGCCTTCGTAAATCTGAGTAATCTTTGCGTCACGCATTAATCGTTCTACGTGATATTCTTTTACGTATCCGTTACCACCATGGATTTGTACTGCTTCTGAGGTTACGTCTACTGCTGTTTGCGAGGCATGCAGTTTTGCCATAGCTCCACTTAAATCATAGCTATTTCCTTGATCTTTATCCCAAGCTGCTTTCATAATTAAGTGTCTAGAAGTCTCTATAGACACTAGCATATCGGCAAGTTTAAATGCAATCGCTTGATGATTGCAAATCTCTGTACCAAATGCTTTTCTAATTTTCGAGTAGTCTCTAGCTAGTTCATATGCACCAGAAGCAATACCTAAAGCTTGTGCCGCAATACCAATTCGTCCACCGCTAAGTGTTTTCATAGCAAAAGTAAATCCAAATCCATCTTCACCGATTCTATTTTCTTTTGGAACCTTTACATCATTAAAGTTTAGAGTATGCGTATCACTACCACGTATTCCTAATTTATCTTCTTTTGGACCAATCTCAAATCCATCCCATCCTTTTTCAACAATAAATGCATTGATTCCGCGATGTCTTTTTTCTTTATCTGTTTGCGCAATAACTAAATAGAAATCTGCCGAACCACCATTGGTAATCCAGTTTTTTGTTCCGTTAAGCACATAGTGATCTCCTTTGTCTTCTGCTGTAGTTCGCTGTGAAGTAGCATCACTTCCTGCTTCGGGTTCACTTAAACAAAAAGCTCCTATAGACTCACCTGTAGCAAGTTTAGTTAGGTATTTTTGCTTTTGCTCTTCTGTTCCAAATGTCTCAAGTCCCCAACAAACCAAAGAGTTGTTAACAGACATTATCACAGAACAAGAAGCGTCTACCTTACTTATTTCTTCCATAGCCAAGACATAGGAAACAGTATCCATACCACCTCCGCCGTATTTAGGGTCTACCATCATCCCCAAGAAACCTAATTCGGCCATTTTCTTAACTTGTTCTGTTGGGAAGATTTGATGCGTATCTCTTTCTATTACGCCAGGAAGCAATTCATTTTTTGTAAACTCACGCGCCGCCTCGCGTATCATTAGATGTTCTTCTGAAAGACTGAAATCCATATCTTATTTAATTTTATTATATTTCCATTTAAGTTTAGCAAATATACCTTATTCTTGGAATATTTTCAATGAAATACCTTACTTGAAGATAAAATTATTTTTTACAATCTATATTCAAAAGATATTCTGCATTTTTTGTTGATTTTATTAAATTTCCTTGTATTTACATAATATTCCAAAGAAACAATAATCACAATACATTGTATAGAATATATTTATATATATATATTAGTATACTGATTAGAAACCTAAAAACAATTCTAACACTTCTATTAATGAAAGTATTCTATCTTTTTTTTATCCTACTTGCTTTTAATGCTTGTAAAGCAAAAGTAAGCCCAAATGAAAATAAATTGACCTCTATGCAAACAGATTGTCCTGAAGATGGTTATTGCGAAACAACACTGCAAAACAATAAAAAACTATCAATAAAAGTAGAAGAAAGTACGGGCTACCTTTATCCGCAAATCGAAGAAGGAGAAAATATATTAATAGAATTTACATACAATAAAGGAGAACATGATGGTGCTATTGTAGATGCTAGCTATAGTGAAACCATTCATTTTGAAATATCAAAAGACATCACAGAATTGTCTTTAAAAAACGATGATCTAAAGCATGTAAATCTTATATATGGAAAACATTGTTTTTGTCCAGATGCTGGATATTATGCTGTATCAATAGGAGAACTAAATATTACAAGAAAAGATTCATATCTTAATCTTGAATTATATTATGAAATAGAAGGTACAGAGACAAAAACACAACATATAGTGGAAACTTTAAAAATCAATTAATTTCATATAAAGACATTATGAGTCACCCAATATAAAAGAGGAGCGATGCTTAAACATCGCTCCTCTTTTATATTATCAAACAAATTTATTAGCGTTTAATCAATCGTTTTGTTGCAGATTTATCTCCGTTTTTTATCATTAGGAAATATACCCCTGCTTTAATATCCTGATAGTCCAATCGCATTTGAAACACATTAGAGGATATTTCGCGATAAGTTTCATGTTTAATTCGTCTACCATTTACATCATATAATGTAATCTCTAAATCATCCATTACTTCTGGATTAAATTCTATGTTATAAACTCCTTCAGATGGATTTGGATATAGCATAAAATCGTTAAAGCTATAATCTTCAACATTCATTGAGGTAGTCACTGTAATATTGCTATCGTTCAAATCAAAGAATATATTGTCAGAAGCTTTTACCATAATTCTTCCAGTAGTCGTCTCTTCATTTGGGACAGTAATCGTAGCACTACCATTATTCGGCACATTAGAAGCTAATGTGATAGGATAAGTATACCCACCATCTACTGAAAACAAAATATCTACATGAGAGCAATTTACTGGTGCACTATCGGTTCCAGCTACGTCCCATGTAATAGTTTCTTCTGTATCTACACCCCATGTAGTCAATCCATTTTGTGAAGTTACTACAAAAGGTCCTGCATCACTCACTATTACAGTTTGATCTCCACGAGCTGTAGCTCCGCCGCCAAGTGCATTGTCACGAGCGGTTAATCGAAATTCCATTACACGTTCTACAGAAGGTAATACCTCCCATGTATTTTCTAATTGATTAGAAATAACAGTCTCTATGTTTGGAAAGTATCGTATTGGCTCTTCCGTTGGTTCTACTGATCGGAATAAAGGTCCATCTTCATTAGTATTCAATGGTGGTTGTGTAGAAATTTCATTATCCATTTGCTCCCAATTAAAAGTAAGTTCATCACCATCGGCATCTGTAGCACTTCCTTCCAATATAAACGGAGTAGATTTAGGAATAGTATGACTAGGCCCAGTAGATACCACTGGAGGATTATTACCTGTACTAGTTTCTAGCGCACACGAATTAGAAGTTATGTTCAACCACATTTCAAGGATACTAATAGCATGAAAATAAGCATCACTACTATTTTGAACATTTTGTGGACTACATATACCAGCATATCCCATTATTGTAGATCCACTTCCAGGTTCCATTGCTGTTAAATTATTTCTATTATTCCCTCCACATGAACCAACGCTACTATTAAAAGTGTGATTTGCACCAAACTGATGTCCCATTTCATGGGATACATAATCTACATAAAATGGATCGGCAATAGGAGCTGTTAAACCTGTAACACCACCTGCCTTCCATTGTGTTTCACAAACCGATCCTAGATAAGCAACACCGCCACCACCAGTACTAAATACGTGTCCAATATCGTAATTTGCATTACCTATAATATCATTTACCGTAGTTTGATTTTGAGTTAGCATAGCAAAAGCATCGTTATTTGAATACGGATCAGAAGAGGCGTCTAAAAAAATCAAATCATCGTTATTTGCAACCAATTCCATAGTTACAGATAAATCACGTTCAAAAATCCCATTGACTCTCGTCATAGCAACCACCATTTCTGAGAGTACTGTTTCTTTCTTCTCTATAGCACTAGCACTAGTTGGAATTCCTTGTCGATTTAAATGATAATTTGCATATTGTCTTGTACATGCTAAAGCAAGTCGGTACGTACGTAAAATACCATCATTAGCATTATAGACTTCCTTCGACATCGAATATTCCACATCTTTTTTTGTATTCTCCACTATGCATTCAAAAGGCTCTGGCTCTATAATTGATGCCGAATCTTTATGATATACTGCATATACAAGTTTATCACTAGTATAAGGATCAATATATATGGTAGAAAAATTTCCTGAACTAATCGATACATGCACTCCGGCTTTAGTCACGCTTATTCTCGCCGTAGCAGTCTTATCCTCTAGACCTTGAGCAACATAAGATTGAATATCTGGATATTTATCTTGAAGCTCTTTCGCCATTACTGGTGCATTATAAACCTTAAAGCTTTGCAATTCTCCATTAGCAACAGGTAAATCTATAATTACATTAGAGTCACTAGAAAATCGATTTGGTGCTTTTATTAATTCACTCGAAAAAATGGATGTATTTAATTTATAGGTTTCAAAAGAATGCAATTCACTTGCTCTTTGAACTAAAGGCATACGTTGCGCTCCTTCCAAATCTACTTTAGACCAAAAAGATTGTTGTGCATTTCCATTGTAACTTAACAATGAAAAGATGCTAATCAACAATAAAATGTAGTAATTATTCCTCATATTATATTTAAAATTTACCGCTTACTATTTGTAAATATACAAGTCTTTCATCAATAGTATCGTTATTTCATTATAAATCAACCTAAAACACTACAAAAAGCAATTCTATTAAAGTGGAACTCTTATTGGTATCTATATAAAAAACGAAGTGTTATTGCTCTACTAACCGATCTTAAAAAACAAACCATAACAAAATCCTACATTACAATTCATTTTAATATATGATATCGAAAAACATCTTACATATATTCATCTAAACATATATTTGATTTCATTTTCACTCTAAAACTCCTTTGAAACAATAAATAACAAACCATATATTTTTTTTGAAATAGATTAGCATGCTATAATAAAAAACATTAATTTTTGATTTTTAAATAAAGCTATATGACCTCTTATTTTGTATTAGGGTTAATGAGCGGCACCTCTTTAGACGGATTGGATATCGCTTATGTCGAATTGAATTTTGCTTATAAGCAATGGCATTATCGATTTATTCAAACAGAAACAATTGACTATTCCGAAGCATGGCAAGAAAAACTAAGCAATGGCATTACATTAACAGATGAAGCTCTTTTAAAATTAGACAAAGAATATTCTTCTTATCTAGCAGATTTGACCAAAAATTTTATTGAAAAACATAATATTACCAGATTAGACCTTATAGCAAGTCACGGGCATACAATAAAACACAGACCTGATTTGGGATATACACTTCAAATAGGGAATCTCCCAGAATTCGGCAACTCATTTAATATTCCTATAATATGTGATTTTAGAACGCAAGATGTAGCACTAGGAGGACAAGGTGCCCCTCTAGTTCCTATAGGTGACAGGCTTTTGTTTTCTGAATATCATTATTGTTTAAATATTGGAGGGATTGCAAACATTTCTACCGAAATCAATAATGAAAGAGTTGCATATGATATTTGTGCTGCAAATATGGTTTTGAATCATTATGCCAATATACTTGGGCAGGAATATGACCCCAATGGAAGATTTGCAGCTAAAGGTATTTTAGACGAATCTCTTCTTATAAAGTTAAACCGATTAAATTATTACAAGCAATCTTATCCAAAATCCTTAGGAAGAGAATGGGTAGAAAAAGAAATATTACCAATTTTAAAGAAAAGTAATTTAAATGCTAGAGATATTCTTCATACTTATAGTATTCATATAGCACAAAAAATTAGTGAAAACATACCAGCAAATAGTCGAGTTCTAGTAACTGGCGGAGGTGCATATAATGACTTTCTAATAGCTAACTTAGACAAAAACAAAAAATGGATTATACCCAGCAACCATTTAGTGGAATACAAAGAGGCATTAATTTTTGGATTGCTTGGAATTTTACGTTTTCGCAATCAAAACAATTGTTTAAAAAGCTATACGGGAGCAAGTAAAAATCATAGTTCTGGTAAATGTTATTTCTAAAAAACGATTCAAAAGCGTTAACTTAAACCCAAAACCAAACATAAAATTAGGTACTTATAAAAATACTATGTAGAATTGGTTTAGTTTTGTTACTTTTAGAATCGAAAAACAAACAGCTATACACAATATTTGTATTAAATATCGTTATTATTAAAAACAGAAAATATGCTCCAATTCTTTATTCAAGATGATAGTTCTGGCCTAGAAGAGCTAGCCGAAGTAAGTGAAGAAAAAACATTATCGTTAATGGAATTATTATTCCAAGGCGGAACAGCAGGAAACTTAATCATTGCTATTTTATTTGTCCTACTATTTATAGCAAGCTATCTTTATTTTGAACGCAGTTTTGCAGTAAGAGCTGCTTCTAAACAGGATTCAAATTTCATGAATCAAATAAAAGAACACGTTGCTAGTGGAAACCTTGAAGGAGCAAAACTACTTTGTGCTCAAAAAGATACTCCTGTATCCCGTATTACCGCAAAAGGAATCTCCAGAATAGGAAGTCCTTTAGAAGATATTAATACCGCGATAGAAAATGCAGGTAAACTAGAAGTATATAAATTAGAGAAAAATATAAGTATTCTTGCTACTATTGCTGGTGCTGGACCAATGATTGGTTTCTTAGGAACAGTAATAGGTATGGTTATTGCATTCCATGAATTATCCAGTAGTGGAGGTCAAGCAGAGATGGGTGCATTAGCCGAAGGTATTTATACTGCAATGACTACTACGGTAGTAGGATTAATAGTAGGTATTGTAGCTTACATAGGATATAACCACCTAGTAGTTAAAACTGACAAAGTAGTATATCAAATGGAAATGACTGCAGTAGACTTCCTAGACCTATTAAACGAACCAGCATAATATGAATTTCAGAGGACGAAATAAAGTTAGCGCAGAGTTCAACATGAGCTCCATGACGGATATTGTATTTTTATTATTAATATTCTTCTTACTGACCTCTCCTGCAATCACACCAAATGCTTTAGATTTAGTGCTTCCTAAAGCACAAGGAAAAACCACCAACGTACAACAAGTATCGGTGAGTATTAGCAAAGATTTGTCATTTTATATAGACGACCAACAAGTCTCTAAAAACCAAATTACAGGAAGACTACAACAATTACTACAAGATAGTAGTGAGCCCACTATATTATTACGTACAGAAGAGGGAGTTCCAATAGAGGAAGCGGTTTACGTGATGGATATTGCTAACAAAAACAACTATAAAATAGTATTGGCAGTAAGACCTGAATAAATAAAAAATGAAGTTACTAGACACCAAATACAAAAGAAAAAGTATGACATTAACAGTAGTGATATTTCTACTGTTAATGCTATCTCTTATTTTCTTTGGTTTGCGATATATGGATCCACCTGAACAAAAAGGTATTGCTGTAAACTTTGGAACTAGTAATGTAGGTTCTGGAAACATTCAACCAGAAAAACCTGTAGAAAGCGCTCCAAAAGAAACTTCTACTAGTACACCAGAAACCGAGTCTTCTCAATTAGAAGAAGAGGTAGTTACACAAGACATTGAAGAAGCTCCGGTTATTGAAAACGAAATAAAAGAAGAACCCAAAACAGAATCAGAACCTATAGAAGAAACTCCTACACCAGAGCCTGAACCTGAACCTGAGCCAGAACCCGAGCCAGACAAGTCTACTAGCGATGCGATATCCAATTTATTAAATGCTCCCAAATCCGATGGAACGGACCAAGGAAGCGAAGGAGATGATGATGTAGCAGGCGATAAAGGAGATCCGTCTGGAGACCCTAATGCAAGTAGTTATTATGGCCAAGGGAAAGGCCTTGATGGAGACGGAAATTATAATCTTGGTGGAAGAAGAGCTTTAAACAAAGAACGATTTAAACAGGAGTGTAACGAATCTGGAAGAGTGGTTGTTCGAATAGTAGTAAACAGAAATGGTGAAGTAGTTTCTGCTACCCCAGGATATCGAGGTACTACAAACAATGCACCTTGCTTATTAGAACCAGCGCAACGAGCAGCACTTGCTACGCGATTCAATCCAGATAGAAATGCTCCAGCCGAGCAAACTGGTACTATCATTTATAATTTCTCTTTATCGGAATAAATACAATTCTCGATTTTACATCAATGGAAAAAAAATATAAGGAAATCGTTGCATGGATGGCCAACCAGCTACCTATGTACCAAAAGCTTGGTAAAACTGCTTTTAATGCTAGTTTAGATAATATTATTCTACTAGATAAGCATTTAAAGCATCCGCATAAACAGTTTAAAAGTATACATATAGCAGGAACAAACGGTAAAGGCTCTACTAGTCATATGTTAGCCTCCATTCTTCAAGAAGCTGGCTACAAAGTGGGACTTTATACCTCTCCACACTTAAAAGATTATAGAGAACGTATTAGAGTTAATGGAAAAACCATTAGCAAATCTGCTGTAGTGGATTTCATAGAGAATAACCAAGAGTTATTAAAAGCTAATCATTTTTCTTTTTTTGAAATGAGTGTTGGGATGGCTTTTGACTATTTTGCTAAAGAGAAGATTGATTTTGCAATTATCGAAACTGGATTAGGTGGTCGACTCGATAGTACTAATATTATACAACCAATACTTTCTATTATTACAAATATAGGCATGGACCATATTGGTGTCCTAGGCAATTCATTAAGTGCAATTGCACAAGAAAAAGCAGGTATTATTAAGGAGAATACACCTGTAGTTATAGGGGAAACAACAAACGAGACCGAATTGGTTTTCAAAAACATAGCTACGCAACGATCGGCACCTTTATATATAGTAGACCAACAAAAACCAAATAAATACTCTTTAGATTTAAAAGGTGATTATCAAAAACAAAATACTCGTACAGTATTACAAGCAATTGATATATTAAAAAAACTAGGGATTTCAATTTCAGAAAAAGCAATAACTAACGGCTTACTACATGTGGTTGACAACACAGGTCTTATGGGAAGATGGCAAATATTAAACCAAAAACCGCTTGTTGTTTGCGACACTGCACATAACACACATGCTTTAACACAAGTAGTTAAACAAATAAAAAAGGAAGAGTATGCTCATTTGCATATAGTATTAGGACTCGTATCTGATAAAGAAATAGAGGACATTTTACAATTACTACCGACAGAAGCTACATATTATTTTTGTTCACCCGATATAAATCGAGCTTTAGAAGCTAATAAATTACAATTCTTAGCAGATAATCACAACCTAAAAGGTGATATATATTCTAGTGTAAAAAAAGCATATCAAGCTGCAATTGAGAATAGTACGATTGATGATATGATTTACATTGGCGGCAGTAATTTTGTAGTAGCAGAAATTCTTTAATTAATTTTTAAAAAAGTTTTGTTTATTAAATTTACTCGGCTTATATTTGCATCACTTTCAAAGGAAAGGGCGCGTAGCTCAGTTGGTTCAGAGCACTTGGTTTACACCCAAGGGGTCAGGGGTTCGAATCCCTTCGCGCCCACAATTAAAAATCGTCTGATCAAATTAGACGATTTTTTTATGTCGGGTCATTAACTCAGCTGGTTCAGAGTGTTACCTCGACAAGGTAAAAGTCACTGGTTCGAATCCAGTATGACCCACGAAAAAAAAATTGATATTTGCTTGTTTAATAAATTTAGCGTTGTATATTTGCATCGCTTTAAACAGTAAAAAGGGCGCGTAGCTCAGTTGGTTCAGAGCACTTGGTTTACACCCAAGGGGTCAGGGGTTCGAATCCCTTCGCGCCCACTACGCTAAAAGGCTTGCTAGACATCTAGCAAGCCTTTTTTTATTCTATATAACCACCAAAGAGCTTATTAAACGTAGCAAACAAGTACTTTTAGTAAAATAAATTTCTAAAGTCACCCTCAAATTATATTTAGTTAAAGAAAGTTACTAACTTTGTATTGCTTTTTATATTTGTAAGATATCGCTACTTACAAAGACTAACTAATCAGAAAAGCTACATTTAAAACCAAAAGAATTATGACACAATTTTTTAATCATGAATCAGAAGGTGAGATTACCAATATCAAAGATACGTTTGAACTAAAGAATTGGACTAATCACCTAGACTACATAAAAAAAGAAATTGAGTATTTAGAAGCTTTAATTAAGAAGCATTCCAACGATACAGATTTACTTAAGGCTATAGATGAGCAACAACAGAAAAACAGCGAAGAATTAAGCACTTTATATAACTACGCTCCTACGATTGCTGAATCGCAAGAATGTGATGATGTAGATTGCGACATCTTTTACTTAAATAAGCACGAAGAATATCGCAACCGATACATCCAATACCTAGAAGACTACCGTAAACTAAAAACTAAAGTATATGAAGCCTTGCTAAAATAAGCAGAGCACAATACTTTTATTAGGTTATTCTTACAGATATGCTACGAGGGATTCTAGTGCCATTCCTCGTGATCCTTTCAATAATATATAGGCATTATCTATTGGAGTATTTTTCAATTCCTGTTTTAAATCTTCACGAGTTTTAAACAATAAGATATGCTCTGATGTACTATTAGTATTATTAAAATTTTCCCCTACTAAATAAGCTTGAATTGATGTATTCTTTTCAAGCAATTCCACCACAGATTGATGCTCTTGTGCCGAATATGATCCTAACTCGAACATATCGCCAAGAATCAACACTTTTTTACTATGTTCTGTATCGGCAACAAAACTTAGTTTTGTTGCC